>NZ_CP022363.1:735000-836998 GCF_003119115.1 Azospirillum sp. TSH58 | reverse complement strand
TGGACGTGGCGTGCAGCTTCGACGCCGCCCCTTTCAAGCAGATCATCGACGACGTCGCCGCCGGCCGCTACGACATCGCTTCGCAACGTCCTGCGCACGCCGGACCGCGAGCAGCGGCTGCTGTTCTCGATTCCCTATTGGCGATCGAGCACCAGCCTGGTCGGGCGGCGGGGCATGCCCGAACTGGCCTGGAGGACGCGGTCCGCAGCCGGCGCATCGCCGCCATCCGCGGTTCGCGGCAGCACGCGGCCCTGCTCCGTCTGGCCGACGCCGATCCGGCGCTGCAGGCCAATGTGGTGCCCGTCTTGACGCTTGAGGACTTGTGGGAAGCCATGCGCAGCGGCCAGAGCGACATGGCCATCGGCCCGACGCTGAACGTGGTGCATTTCCTGCTGTCCGACTCCGGAGACGGCTTCGAGACCATCGGTACCCCGATGTCGGAGGACGGGCTGGGCGGGACCGTGCACATCGTCTTCCCGCCCGGCCGGCAGGCGCTGAAGGAGTCGGTGGACCGGGCCCTGACGGCCTTGCGCAACGACGGCACCTATCAGCGGATCAACCGCAATTACTTCCCCTTCGACATCTACTGATCCGGAACCGGCCATGGCGTCCGCCCGCGACCGCAGGCATCCCCGCGTACGGCTGCAGCCGGCGATTCTGACCGGCGGCGCGATCCTGCTGGCGCTGATCGGCCTGCTCTTCCTCGGCATCGTCGCCGAACAGGGCAAGATGGAACGGCTGGCCGCCGACAGCCAGGACCGCATGGTGCCGCTGATCCTGGAACGCCAGCGCGCCGTCGTGAATCTGGAGCGGCTGAAGCAGTCGGGGGCGATCGTCCTCTCCGTCGACGACCCGCGCCGCCGCCGCGAGGCCCTTCTGGCCGCCCAGGCGCTGGCCTTCCACCCGACCTTCCAGTTCGATCCCTCGCTGAAGCGGCAGGTGACGGACGCCTACGCGGTGATCCGGCAGGTCTCCTCCGCCAAGGCGCGGCGGGCGGAGAACGGCCCCGCCGGCGACGCCGCGCCGACCGCCGAGGAGGAGCGCCTGGGCGAGTCATGGGCGCAGACGCTGGTGGAACTGAACGCGGTCGGCGACCGGCTGCTGGTGGACGTGACCGAATTGACGGCGGGCCGGCTGGGCCAGATCCAGGAGCGCACCCGTCTGGTGTCGCAGGTCATCCAGTTCGCCTTCGTCGCGGTGCTGGCGATCTTCATCGCCGCGGGGCTGCTGATCCGCCGCCATGTGGTGCGGCCGCTGCTGTTCGCGGCCGACGGCCTGCGCCGCATCGGCGAGGGCGAGCGCGACATCCGGCTTCCCGGCGCCCGCACGCAGGAGCTGGACAGCATCCTGAACGCCGTCGTCCGGCTGGGCACCCAGGCCGAGGAGTTGCGCCTGACCCGCGACCGGGCGGAGGCGGCGTCCCAGGCGAAGGCCAGTTTCCTCGCCAACATGAGCCACGAGATCCGCACCCCGATGAACGCGGTGATCGGCCTGTCGCATCTGGCGCTGAAGACCGACCTGACGCCGCGCCAGCGCGATTACGTCCTCAAGATCAGCCAGTCCGGCCAGCATCTGCTGGGCATCATCAACGACATCCTGGACTTCTCCAAGATCGAGGCCGGCAAGCTGAGCGTCGAGCGCACCGGCTTCCACCTCGACAAGGTGCTGGGCACGCTGGCCGACCTGATCGCGGAGAAGGCCGCGGCCAAGGGGCTTGAGCTGATCTTCGACGTCGCCCAGAACGTGCCCAGCGACCTGATCGGCGACCCGCTGCGCATCGGGCAGATCCTGGTCAACTACGCCAACAACGCGGTCAAGTTCACCGAGCGCGGCGAGATCGCCATCATCGTCCGGCTGGAGGAGGAGGTCGGGAGCGAGCTGTTGATCCGCTTCGAGGTCCGCGACACCGGAATCGGCCTGAGCGACGAGCAGAAACGCCAGCTTTTCCAGAGCTTCCAGCAGGCCGACGCCTCGACCACCCGCAAATACGGCGGCACCGGGCTGGGGCTGGCGATCTCCAAGCGGCTGGCCGAGCTGATGGGCGGCGCGGTCGGGGTGGAGAGCGCGCCGGGCCGCGGCTCCTGCTTCTGGTTCACCGCCCGGCTGGGCCGCGACAAGCCGCGCCGCCTTCTGCTGCCGCGGCCCGACCTGCGCGGCCTGCGCTGTCTGGTGGTGGATGACAACGAGAACGCCCGCGTCGTGCTGACCGACATGCTGGCGGCCATGTCCTTCACCGCCGAGGCGGTGGAGTCCGGCCCCGCCGCCATCCAGGCGGCCCGCCTCGCGGCGCGCGAGGGGCGGCCCTTCCGCGTCGTTCTGCTGGACTGGCAGATGCCGGGCATGGACGGGCTGGAGACCTCCGCCGGCCTCGCCGCTCTGGAGCTGGACCACGCCCCCCACCACATCATGGTCACCTCCTATGGCCGGGAGGAGGTGCTGAAGGGCGCCGAGAACACGGCCATTGAGGAGGTGTTGTTCAAGCCCGTCAACCCGTCCGCCCTGTTTGACGGCATCATGCGGGTTCTGGGCGCGGACGAGCAGACCGCGGACGCCCTTCCGGCGACGGCCGCCGCGGCGGCCGCCGACCTGTCGCACCTGCGCGGCGCCCGCATCCTGCTGGCCGAGGACAACGACCTGAACCAGCAGGTGGCCTGCGAGCTGCTGGGCGACGCCGGGCTGGTGGTGGAGGTCGCGGAGAACGGCGCCATCGCCGTGGCCATGGTGCAGGCGGCCCACTACGACCTCGTGCTGATGGACATGCAGATGCCGGTCATGGACGGCGTCGCCGCGACCCTGGAGATCCGGCGGCTGGGCTTCACCGGCCTGCCCATCGTCGCCATGACCGCCAACGCCATGCAGGCCGACCGCGAGCGTTGCCTGGACGCGGGCATGAACGATTATCTGGCCAAGCCCATCGACCCGGATGCGCTGTGGGCCACCCTGCTGGCCTGGATCACGCCCCGGCCGGGACTGGGCGCCGAGGCCCCGGTTCCCCTCCCCGCACCGGCGGTGGAGGACCAGGGCGACCTGCCCGCCGTTGTCCCCGGGCTCGACACCGCCACCGGGCTGTCGCGGGTGCTGGGCAAGAAGCGCCTCTACCTCGACCTGCTGCGCAAGTTCACCGCCGGACAGCGCGGGGTGACGGTCGCCATCCGCGCGGCGCTGGACGAGGGCGACGCCGCCGCGGCGGAGCGTTACGCCCACACGCTGAAGGGAACCGCCGGCAACATCGGCGCCCACCCCGTCCAGGACGCCGCCGAACGCCTGGAAGCGGTCATCCGCGACGCCCGGCCGCGCGCGGAGATCGACGCGCGGCTGGCCGCGCTGGAGCCGCCGCTGGGCGCCCTTCTCGCCCATCTGGACGCGGCGCTGGCATCGGCGGGCGACGCCGCGGCGTCCGGAGCCGGGGCCGCGGCCCAGCCCGCCACGGTGGATGAAAACGAACTCCTCGCCCTGTGCGACCGGCTCCGCCAGCTTCTGCTCGACAGCGACCCCGACGCGGAGGAGGCCCTGGCGGCCAACGCCGGCCTGCTGCGAGCCGCCTTCCCCGACCGCTTCGACACCATCGCCGACCAGATCCGCAACTTCGACTTCGACGACGCCGTCGCCACCCTGGACGCGGCGCTGGCCGACCGCTTGACGATCGACCGCGGCGCGACCGCCCAGGCCTGAACAGACGCCGGCCTTGCCGGCACCTCAATTCGGAACGTTTTCATGGACATCGCATCGCCCGCACCGGTTCCTGCCGCGTCGAAGCCCACAATCCTCATCGTGGACGACACGCCGGACAACCTGAAGCTGCTGAGCAGCCTATTGAAGGACAGCTATCGGGTGAAGGTCGCCAACAACGGGCGCAAGGCGCTGGAGATCGCCGCCGCGATCCCGGCGCCGGACCTGATCCTGCTCGACGTGGTGATGCCGGACATGGACGGCTACGAGGTCTGCGCCGCCTTGAAGGAGGCGCCGGGAACCCGGAACATCCCGGTGATCTTCCTGACGGGCCGGACCGACGAGGCCGACCGGGAGCGCGGCTTCGCCATGGGGGCGGTGGATTACATCGCCAAGCCGGTCGATCCTCCGACGGTGCTGCAACGGGTCGCCGAGCGCGTTCCGGTGTCCTGACCGCGCCCGCCCACGCCTGCCGCGTCGCGACGGGCCGGTTTCAGGCCGGCGCTTCGGCGAGGGCGGACACGCGCCGCGGCATGCGGACGACGAAGCTGGCCCCGCCGTCGGACGGGCTTTCCACCTCGATGGTGCCCTGAAGCACCTGATGGACGAGGTTGAAGGCGATGTAGAGCCCCAAGCCCGGAAACTCGATGCCCCGGCGGGTGGTGAAGAAGGGATCGAACAGCTTGGGCAGATGCTCCGCATCGATCCCCCTGCCGTCGTCGGACAGGCGCAGTTCCACCCATTCCTCCTCGCTCGGCGTGACCGACAGGGTGACGCGCCCGCTCTGCCCGGGGCGGAAGGCGTGGGCCACGGCGTTGCGGATCAGGATGGACAGCACCTCCGACAGCGGGCCGGGATGGCTGTCGATGGTCAGGCCGGCGGGGCAGGAGATGGTGAGGCTGTGACCGGCCTCGCGCAGATGCGGGTCCAGCCCGAACAGCGCGTCGGACAAGTAATCCTTGAGGTCGAACACCCGCCGTTCCGATCCGGCGCGGTCCACCACCACCTGCTTGAAGCTCTGGATCAGGTTGGCGGTGCGCACGATGTTGGTGGTGACCAGCAGCGTCCCTTCCCGCGCGTTCTCCAGGAAGCGGGCGAGGTCGGACTTGCGGATCGCCCCGCTCTGGAATTGCGAGGCCAGCGATTCGACCAGCCCGGAAAGATGGGACACCGCGGTCAGGGCCACGCCGATCGGCGTGTTGATCTCATGCGCGACGCCGGACACCAGCAGGCCCAGCGCCGCCATCTTCTCGGTCTGGATCAGGTGCTGCTGGGTTTCCTCCAGCCGGCTGTGGGCGGCGCGCACCTCCTCGACGGTGGCGCGCAGCGAATCGGCGGTCGCCTTCAACGAAAGGTGGTTCTTCACCCGCGCCAGGACGATGGGAGGGCTGATCGGCTTGCTGATGTAATCGACGGCGCCGAGGTCCAGGCCGAACTTCTCGTCCTCCACGGAGGTGCGGGCGGTGAGGAAGATCACCGGAACGTCGCTGGTCCGCGGATCGGCCTTCAGGCGGCGGCACACCTCGTAACCGTCCATGCTCGGCATCATGACGTCGAGCAGGATCAGATCCGGCGGATGGTCGGAAAAGGCGATGCGCAACGCAGCGTCGCCATTGTTCACGGTCTTGACCGCATAAATGGATTTCAGGTGGCTGCTCAGCAGCGAAAGGTTGTCGGCGGTGTCATCCACGATGAGAATCGTCGCCTTCGTCGGTGCTCCCATATCCGCCCCTTCCTCCTGCAGCGGCAAGGGACGATCCGGCACGGCCCCGCTCAGGGGCGCCGGCCACAACCAGCGCGTCACCGGCCCGCAGAAACACCCTCGTCCGCCAAAAGGGACCTTACAACGCGATTTTTTATCATCAAAGACAATTTATCGGTGCCATTCGGGAGAAGCACTCTCTTTTCGATTCTTTTTCTGAACAAAGATCAACTGAATTTTACACATCGACCGAATTTACCGGACGCCACGCCGTGCCGGGGGAACCGGCCGGCGCCCGCGGGCGTTTCCGTGTCCGCGAGCGGCGGCCGGGGCGCGAAAAAGTGGTAGTCCGCCCCCACCCGTCAAACTGTCACAGACCGCTCGTATAGTCCGTCCAACTTTGGAAATGCCTCGTGAATCCAGCCATGCCGACGCCGACACACGCCCGTACGACCCGGACCCTTCCCACGCCCACGCTGCATTGCGCCTGCTGCGGGCGGCCCTTCACCCGCGCCTCCGGCCGCGGCCCGGCCCCGCTCTATTGCTCGGCCGACTGCCGGACGCAGATCCGCATCCGCCAGCGGGTGTGGTCGAACCGGCCCGGCTACGCCGCCAGCGGCACGGCCAACCACCGGGACGCCCGGTTCGAGACGGCCTGCGCATCATGATGAAACTGGTGATCCACGACCGCCATTCCGCCGCCGGACTGATCCTGCCGGAGGTCGGCCACATGCGCGACGTCGTGCGCGCCCTGCGTGGGCTGGAGACGGTGGACAGCGCGTCGGTGCTGCTCGAAGCCTTCGCGCGGCGCTGCCTGGAGGCCGGCGTGGCCTTCGATTCGACGGACCCGCTGACCGCCTGCTCCTTCTGCACCCATCTGGTGGAGGTGGAGGTCCATGCGGAGGATGGGGCGGCGCCCGTCCAGTTCGTCCGGCTCTACGACCGCGACGCCGACGGCATCCTCTGCCGCCGCCATCACGGCACCCTGCACGCGGTGGCCCGTCAGTTGCGGTGCGAGGACGGCGTGCCCTTCCCCACCCTGCCGGCCATCGCCGCCAAGACGGCGGCTTTCACCGCCGCGATCCCGCCGCGCCCGCTCTGACCCAGACGGACGCGGACGGGATTGCCAACCGTTACGGCATGTACTGGCCGCCGTTGACGTCCAGCACCTGCCCGGTGATGTAGCCGCTGCAGGCGTGCGACGCGAAGAACAGGAAGGTCGGGGCGCATTCCTCCGGACGGCCGAAGCGGCCCATCGGGAAGCCGGAGCCGATGCGGGCCTTGGTGTCCTCGTCCTTGTCGGCGTGGAAGGCCGTGTCGAAGGTGCCCGGCGACACCATGTTGAAGCGGATGCCGTCCTTGGTGTGGAAGGCCACCCAGTTCTTCTGGATGTTGTGCAGCCACGCCTTGGCCGCGCCGTACAGGCCGGCGCCTGGACCGCCGCCGGTGTAGCCGGCGACCGAGCCGACCGAGATCACCGAGGAGGTGGTGCCATTCTGCGCCGCCGCGGCCTTCAGGTGCGGCAGGGCGTGCTTGGTGACCATCAGCGCGGAGCGGGAGTTCAGGTCGGTCACCGCGTCGAAGAAGGCGTCGTCGATCTCCGGCAGCGGCTTGCGCGCGACCAGACCGCCCGCGTTGTTGATGAGCACGTCGATGCCGCCGAAGCGCTCCACGAAGGCCTCGACGAGCGTGCCGCAGGCCGCGCTGTCCGACACGTCGGCCTGGAGGAAGACGACCTCGCCGCCCAGCCCGTTCAGACGGGCCAGCGTGGCCTCCAGGTCCGCCGGGATGCGGCGGCCGTTCATGGCGACCTTGGCGCCGGCGCGGGCGAACGCCTCCACCGCCGCCAGGCCGATGCCCTGCGTGGAGCCGGTGATCAGAACGCGCTTGCCCTTCAGATCGTCAAACATTCCTTGCCTCTCGTGTCTTGGTCTTGAAGTTCCCTCTCCCCTCTGGGGAGAGGGTCAGGGTGAGGGGGTTCCGCTTGCGCCGAACGCACCGCCACGCACATCCCCCTCACCGGCTCTCAGCGGATGCCATAGGCATCCGCCTGCCGCCGTCAGCGCTGGCCTTTAGCCAGCGCGAAAGGCCCTTCGGGCCACCCTCTCCCCAGTGGGGAGAGGGTTCAAACAGTCAGGCGGGGTTCCGGCAGGCCCTGGGCGCCGGGATCGAACATCAGGACGCGCCCGCCATGCGGGTCCTCGGCGAGGTCCGCCGGGCCGCGGCAGAGCGAGGTGACCAGCATCGTCCGCAGGTCCGGCCCGCCGAAGGCGCACATGGTCGGCTTGCGCATCGGCACCTCGATGCGGCGGTCGAGGTCGCCGTTCGGGGTGAAGCGCTTGATGCAGCCCTCGTCCAGGCAGCAGATCCAGTAGCAGCCGTCGACGTCCACCGCGGCGCCGTCGGGACGCCCGACCATCGCCCGCATGTCGACGAAGGGGCGGCGGTTGGCGGCGGTGCCGGTGTCCGTGTCATAATCCCAGGCCCAGACCATCCGCACGTCGCGGTGGCTGTCGGACGCGTAGAGGGTGCGGCCGTCCGGGCTGAAGGCGGAGCCGTTGGGGATGATGTAGCCGCCGGTCCCGGTGTCCGTCAGCCCATCGGCCCGCGTGAAGCGGTGCCACAGGCCGGACGCGTCGCCCTTGCTGATGTCCATGACCATGCTGGACAGCCAGAACCGCCCCTGCCGGTCGCAGCGCCCGTCGTTGAAGCGCATGCCCTCCTTCGGGAAACGGTGGGTGGCGAGGGTGGTGACCACCGCCTCTCCGCCCTCTTCCGGCAGATCCACGTCGAAGACGCCGGTCTCGCAGGCGCAGACCACGCCGCCGTCCGGACGCAGGACGAGGCTGCCGATCATCTCCGGCAGGATCCAGCGGCGGTGGGCGCCGCTGGAGGGGTCGAGCCGGTGGATGGTCCGCGCCGGGATGTCGATCCAGGTCCACAGACCCCGCTCGGCGTCCCAGACCGGATTCTCGCCGGTGCCGTTGCGCAGGTCGGGATCGAAGACGGCTTCCAGGCCGATCTGGGTGACGGCAACGCCACGGGCGGTCATTTCGCGGTCCCCACGGTGCCGGCGGCCGCGCCGTTCGCGGTCGGACCGTTGCCGCCGTTGCCCCGGAAGTAGCGCAGCAGCGGCAGCGCCAGGGTGATGACCGCGACGGTCAGCAGGCCGAGCGTGATCGGACGGGTGTAGAGGAAGTCCAGGCTGCCGCCCGACAGGGACAGGGCGCGGCGGAAGCTCGCCTCGGCCATCGGACCCATGATCAGGGCCAGAACGACCGGCGACGCCGGATAGTCCCAACGCTGCATGAAGAAGCCGACCACGCCGACCGCCAGCATGATGCCCACGTCGAACATGCTGTTGTTGATGGCGTAGGCGCCGACGACGCAGAGCGCCAGGATGAGCGGCGTCAGGATGGCGCGCGGCATCTCCAGCACCTTGCCCATCAGACGCAGCGACGACAGGCCGACGATCAGCAGGGCCGCGTAGCAGAACAGCATGCCGGCGAACAGGGTGAAGACCAGACCGGCGTGGTCCTTGAACAGCAGCGGACCGGGCTGGAGGCCCTGCATGGTCAGCGCGCCCAGCATGACCGCGGTGACCGCGTCGCCGGGAATGCCGAGCGTCATCATCGGCAGCAGGTCGCCGCCGGTGCAGGCGTTGGCGCCGGACTCCGCGGCCGCGACGCCCTTGATCTCGCCCTTGCCGAAATTCTCCGGGTTCTTGGAGAAGCGCTTGGCCTCGTTGTAGGCGACGAAGGACGCGATGTCCGCACCGGCACCGGGGATGATGCCGACGATGATGCCCAGACCCGACGAGCGCAGAATGGTGAAGATCAGGCCCTTGAAGACGCTCCAGGGCGGGATGATCCGGCCGATGTAGACCTTGACCTCGGCCCGCGTCTCCGGCTGGCCCAGCGACTTGAAGGCTTCCGACGCCGCGAACAGGCCGATCATCACCGGGATGAAGGGAACGTTTAGAAGCTCGTTGAAGCCGCCGGTGAAGCGGGGGAAGCCCGCCATCGGGTCGAGGCCGACGGTGGACAGCAGAAGCCCGAGGAAGCCGGCGATCAGGCCCTTGACCAGGGAGTCCCCCGACACGCTGGTGATGATCGACAGGCCGAACACCGCAAGCGCGAAGGATTCGGCGGCGGAGAATTCCAGCGCGATGCCGGCCAGCAGCGGCGCCAGGAAGATCAGCATGAAGACGCTGAGGAAACCGCCGAAGCAGGAGGACAGCGTCGCCGTGCCGAGCGCGAGGCCGGCCTGGCCCTTCTGGCTCAGCGCATAGCCGTCCATGGCGGTCGCGGCGGCGGCCGGGGTGCCGGGAATCTTGAGCAGGATCGCGGTGATCGAACCGCCGAAGATGCCGCCGAAGAACACGCCGCACAGCATCAGGATGGCCGAAACCGGGTCCATGCCGAAGGTGAAGGGCAGCAGGATCGCGACGCCCATGGTGGCCGTCAGGCCGGGCAGAACGCCGATGATGATGCCCAGGGTCACGCCGATCAGGGCGAGCAGAAGCGGCAGGGGTTCGCTGGCAAGGTTGGCGAAGCCCTGAAGGAGCATGTCGATTTCATACATCTTCCATCTCCTCGCTGACTAGAACTCGCCCGTTTCGAACAGGCTTCCGTCCGGCAGCGGGATCTGCAGGGCGTACAGGAACACGAGATACAGGAAGGCCGTGACCGCGACCGCGATGATCGGCGCACGCACCCAGCTGCGCATGCCCATGAGCCGCATCATGCCGATGAGGAACACCACCGTCGTGGGCAGGTAGCCGATCAGCGACAGCATGTAGATGTAGACGGCGGTCGCGACCACGCCGATGGCCACCCGGTGGAACCGGAACGCCTCGGCGGGGGCCGGCGGCTCGGCGGGGGCGGCCTGGGCCTGGGCGCCGCGCTTGGGCAGCAGCCGGCCGATGACCAGGATCGCGCTCAGGACGATCAGCGCACCCGCGTAAATGATCGGAAAACGGGCTGGTCCGACATCGGTGTCGAGGCCGGCCATCGTCGGAAAACCGCCCGACACGACGATGGCCGCGACGGCGACGGCGGCGACCACGGCGCCGGCGAAGAGGTCGGCCGAACGCGGCGTTCCCGACCCCGGAGTCCCACCAGAGGAATGGCTCATTGGACGTCTCCACGCACGGGGCGCGGGCGATGGACGCCCGCGCCCCTGTGTTTCCCGATTACTTCGCCATTCCGAGCTTGGTCATCAGATCCTTGAAGAAGGCGTTGTCCTTCTTGATCATCTCACCGAACTCGGGACCGTCGGCATAGGCCAGGGTCAGGTTCATCTTGGTGAGGGTCTCCTTGAAGGCCGGCTCGTTGGCGGTCGCCTTGGAAGCCTCGCGCAGCGTCTCGACGACGGCCTGCGGGGTCTTCTTCGGAACGACGATGCCGCGCCAGGTGTAGACCGACAGGTCGATGCCCTTTTCCTTCACGGTCGGGACTTCCGGGAAGGCCGCCGAACGCTCGTCGCCCATGACGGCCAGGATGCGCAGCTTGCCGGCGGCGACGTGGTTCACCACCTCGGCCGGGCTGACGCTCACCGCCTCGATGTGGTTGCCGAGCAGGGCGGTCACCGCCGGGTTGGCGCCGTCATAGGGGATGTGGCTGAAGCTGGCGCCCGTCTTCTCCTGGAGCGCCGCCGCGGCGAGGTGCCAGATGGCGCCGGTGCCGGAGTTGCCGATGCGCACCTTGCCCGGGTTGGCCTTGGCGTTCGCCAGGAAGTCCTCGAAGGTCTTGAAGGGCGAGTCGACGTTCACCGTGATGGCGCTCGGCTCGGCGTTCAGGCGGGCGATCGGGGTGAAGTCGTCCGCGGTGAAGCGGGCGATGCCCATGTGCGGCAGCATGGTGAGTTCGACCGTGCCCATGCCGATGCGGTAGCCGTCCGCGCGGGCGGCCATGATCTCGGTCAGGCCGACGGCGCCGGCGCCGCCGGTCTTGTTCACCACGCCCATCGACTGGGGCAGGTGCTTCTTGGCGGCGTCGGCGTAGGCGCGGGCCACCAGATCGGTGCCGCCGCCGGCGGCGTACGGAACGGTCAGCTCGATCGGCTTGGTCGGGTAGCCGGCGGCCTGCGCGGCAACCATCATCGTGGCGGAGGTCAGCGCGCCGACGACGGCGCCGGTGAGGAAACGATAGCCCTTCATGAGCGTTCTCCCTGGGACTTTGCTTGTGTGGTGAGGAGGGGGAGGAAGAGGCCCGCGGCGCGTTCTGCGACCGGCCGCGGGATGGTCCGCTGGTGCCGTGGATCGGTCAGCGCGGGTTGAGGCGCCGCCACGCGGCGACGAAGGCGTCCGCCCGGACGCCGACCTCGGCGGCGGTCAGGCCCGGCGCGTAGAGCGCGGACCCCAGCCCGAAGCCGGCCACGCCGGCCTCCAGGAACGGCGCCATGGTGTCCGGGGCGATGCCGCCCACGGGCAACAGGCGGGTGCCGGCGGGCAGGATCGCGCGCATCGCCTTGATGATGCGTGGGCCGACCAGCTCCGCCGGGAAGATCTTCAGGGCGTCGGCCCCGGCTGACAGCGCTGCGAAAGCTTCCGTCGGAGTGACGATTCCGGGCAGGCTGACCAGCCCCGCGGCCTTGGCGGCGCGGATCACCGCCGTGTCGGCGTGCGGCATGACGATCAGGTCGGCGCCGATCTCCTTGAGCCGGGCCACCTGCTCCACCGCCAGGACCGTGCCGGCGCCGACCAGCGCGTCGCGCGGCAGCAGCCGGCGGACGGCGGCGATGCTGTCGAACGGATCGGGCGAGTTCAGCGGCACCTCGATCATGCGGAAGCCGCTGTTATAAAGCGTCTGCGCGACGCCCTCCGCCTCCGCGGGGGCCAGGCCGCGCAGGATGGCGACCAGCGGCAGGGCGGAAAAGGCGGCGTCGAAGCGGGCCTTCAGCGATTCATCGGACACAATCGTTGCGGACATGTCGGTCACTCCCCCGCCGGCGCGATCAGGCCGGCGGCAACGGCGAACTGGAAAAGCCCACGCGGGGCGGTGTTCTCAAGACGGTCGGTGGGCTCGACGCCCAGCAACTCCAGGCCGCGCACGTAGCGGCGGCAGAGCGCGCCCTCGCCGATCAGCAGCAGCGGACGGCCCTCATGCAGCTCGTTGCGCATGTGGCCGAGGCCGGAGACCAGCTCGTGGCCGATCAGCAGGCCGGACAGGTAATCCTTCAGAAGCTCCGCCGGCATGCGGCGGGTGATGCCGAGCGTGCGCGCGGCGAAGATCTGGTGCGTGAAGTCGCCCGGCCCGCTGGCCTGCGCCGCCCGCACGCCTTCGGCGAAGGCGGCGTCGGACTCGGCCTCCGCCGGGGCGGCGTCCGCCGGCATCAGCCGGCCGAGGATCGAGTGCTTGCACAGCACGGCGAAGGTCTCGCCGGTCATGTAGGTGGAGAAGCGGATCATGCGACCGCCCACGATCTCCACCCATTTGGAATGGGTGCCCGGCAGCACCATGCAGGCGTCGCGGCCCCAGTCGGGGCGGTCGGCCAGCACGCCGGCGATCTGGATCTCCTCGCCGCGCAGGATGTCCGGCGGGCCGCTCGGCGGGTCGTAGAGGACGCCGGGCGCGATCAGGATGCGGGAGCCCGACGCGCTTTCCACCGGAATGGCCTGCGAGGCCAGGGTGGTCGTGTCGGCGGGGCAGCGGACGTAGGGGGCCTCGCGCCAGCCCTGGGCGCTGCCGACCATGCCGCCGGCCACGACCGGCAGGCCCGGATGCGCGGCCAGCCAGCCGCCGCACAGGTCGGTGAAGGCCTGCTCGAAGCCGGCGATGCCCGGCATCGGCAGGTTCTGGATGCCGTGCGCGTTGGCGCGCTGGTCCAGCACCCGCCCGTCGCCGCCCATCAGGAAGCCGCGCAGGCTCGACGTTCCCCAGTCGAGGGCGATCAGCGATGCCCCGACGCCCTTTCGTCCCGTTTCCATCCCAAATCCTTTGAAATCGCGTCGGCGACCGCCCGGACCACGGGCCCAAGCTCCTCCATCCGTTCGTCCGGCATGTACGGCACGGCGCTCGCCACGCTGATGGCGGCGACCACCTGATTGCGGACGTCACGGATCGGCGCGCCGACGCAGCGGATGCCGATTTCGTTTTCCTCAAGATCGAAGGACCAGCCGCGATCCACATAGGCGGCCAGCCGGGATTCGAACTCCGGCCAGGGCGCCAGCGGGGGCCGTTCCGGCGCCGCCGCGGTCAGGCGGAGCGCGTGCTCGTAAAGCTCGGACCAGCGCTCGCGCGGCAGGCCGAGGAGAAGCGCCTTGCCCAGCCCCGTGGAGGCCAGAGGCATGCGCAGGCCGATGCGCGACCGCATCTCCAGCCCGCGCGTGTTCGGAATCTTGTCGAGATAGAAGACCTCCGCCCCCTCGACGACGCCGAGATGGACGGTGTCGCCGGTCTGGCGGGCCAGCTCCTCGATGTGCGGGCGGGCGATGGCGACCAGCGGGCGCTGCTCCAGCGCGCGCATGCCGAGCGCGATCAGCTTCGGCCCCAGCAGATAGCCCTTGTAGGGCACGTGATGCAGATAGCCGTCCTGGGTCAGGCTGTTGAGCATCCGGTGCGTGGTGCTGCGCGGCGTGCCCAGCCGGGCGGCGATGCCCTTCACGTCACCGATGCCCGCCGCCACGCATTCCAGGAGGGCGAGGCCGCGCATCAGCGTCTGGGTTCCGGAGGCCTGCGGCTTCTCCGGCGACGCTTGTGCATCGAGCGGATTTGCTCCGATGCCGGCCATATCCTCCCTCCCGCGTTCTTGTTCGATATCTGGCATATCAGTTTCCACCACTTTATGGAGGCGTATGGAGTGTGTCAAATAAATAAATCACTGTCCATATAGTGAGACATTGTTGGCGCAGAACAGCCTTGCCCGGCCGTCCGGGCGGCCGTCTTGATCGGGGCGGCGCCCCTGCCCATCTGTTCCCTTGAGGCGACCAGGGCCGCGCATGGTGCGGGCCACACAGGCCGTCTTCCCGCGCCTTCACAAAGGGCGGGAACCATAACGAACGGAGTGCCTGATGGACTTCGGTCTGTTCACCGACCGTGCGCGCGGCGTCATCCAGGCTGCGCAACTGGCGGCTCTCGCCGGACGCCACCAACAACTCGTCCCCGAACATCTCGTGAAGGCCCTGGTCGAGGACGCCGATGGCGTGCCCGCCAAGCTGATCCGCGATGCGGGCGGCGATCCCGAGCTTCTGAAGACCGCCGCCGAGGAGACCCTGAACCGCCAGACCCGTGTCGAGGGCGAAGGGCCGCACCCGATCTTCATGTCCCCGGCGCTTGCCGGCGTGCTCCAGAATGCCGTCGAAACCGCGCGGGGCGCCGGCGACAAGTTCGTCTCCCCCGAACGGCTTCTCGAATCGCTGGCCGCCCAGGGCGGCAGCACGCGCGCGCTGTTCCACCGCGCCGGCGTCGACCCCGCGGTGCTGGTCGAGGGCGTCGAGTCGCTGAGCCGGAACCGCCCCGCCGACCGGCAGGAGGATTCGCAGATGGGCGAGGCGCTCGCCAAATACGCCCGCGACCTGACGGAAGAAGCGCGCCAGGGCCGGCTCGACCCGGTGATCGGGCGCGACGACGAGATCCGGCGGACCATCCAGGTCCTGGCCCGGCGCACCAAGAACAACCCCGTCCTGATCGGCGAGCCCGGCGTGGGCAAGACCGCCGTGGTGGAGGGGCTGGCCCAGCGGCTGGCTTCCGGCGACGTGCCGGAGGGGCTGAAGGACCGGCGCGTGCTCGCGCTCGACCTCACCGCCCTGCTGGCCGGCGCCAAGTTCCGCGGCGACTTCGAGGAGCGGCTGAAGGCCGTCCTTTCGGAGGTGCAGCAGGCGGCGGGCCGCATCATCCTGTTCATCGACGAGCTGCACTCGCTGATCGGCGCCGGCCGCACGGACGGCGCGATGGACGCCGCCAACATGCTGAAGCCCGCGCTGGCGCGCGGCGAGCTGCGCTGCGTCGGCGCCACCACCCCGGACGAGTACCGCAAGTACATCGAGAAGGACGCGGCGCTGGCCCGCCGCTTCCAGCCGGTGAACGTCGACGAGCCGTCCGACGAGGACGCCGTGTCGATCCTGCGCGGCATCAAGGGCAAGTACGAGGTGCACCATGGCGTGCGCATCGCCGACGCGGCGGTGGTCGCGGCGGTGCAGCTCTCCGCCCGCTACATCGCCGACCGCCGCCTGCCCGACAAGGCCATCGACCTCGTGGACGAGGCGGCCAGCCGCCTGCGCATGGCCATCGACAGCAAGCCGGAGGCGCTGGACGCCGTCGGCCGCCGCGTCGCCCAGCTGAAGATCGAGCGCGAGGCCCTGAAGTCCGAGCCGGACGCCGCGTCCCAGGAACGGCTGCACAAGCTGGAGGCCGAACTCGCGGTGGACGAGGCGAAGCTGACCGCCATGGAAGAGGAATGGCGCGTCGGCCAGTCCCGCCGCACCGAGGGCCGCCGCCTGAAGGAGGAGCTGGACCAGGCCCGCACCAAGCTGGAGCACGCGCAGCGCGACGGCGACTGGGCGAAGGCCGGCGAGTTGGCCTACGGCGTCGTTCCCGACCTGGAGAAGCGTCTGGCCGAGGCCGAATCCCGCGCCAACGCGGAGCGGGAGGAGGTGACGGCGAAGGACATCGCCGCCGTGGTCACCCGCTGGACCGGCATCCCGGTGGACCGCATGCTGGACAGCGAGCGGCAGCGGCTGAAGGGCATGGAGGACCGGCTGGCCGAGCGCGTCGTCGGTCAGGCGGAGGCGGTGCGCGCCGTGTCGAAGGCGGTGCGCCGGGCGCGGGCCGGGTTGAAGGACCCGAACCGTCCCACCGGCTCCTTCCTGTTCCTGGGGCCGACCGGCGTCGGCAAGACGGAGCTGGCCAAGGCGCTGGCCGCCTTCCTGTTCGACGACGAGACCGCGGTCACCCGCGTCGACATGTCGGAGTATATGGAGAAGCACTCCGTCGCCCGCATGATCGGCTCGCCTCCGGGCTATGTCGGGTATGACGACGGCGGCACGCTGGCCGAGAAGATCCGGCGCCGGCCCTATCAGGTCGTCCTGCTGGACGAGGTGGAGAAGGCCCACCCGGACGTGCTGAACGTGCTGCTCCAGGCGCTCGACGACGGGCGGCTGACCGATGGGCAGGGTCGCACGGCGGACTTCCGCCACGCGATCCTGATCATGACGTCGAACCTGGGGGCGGACGCCCTGACGGCGCTCGGCGAGGACGACAGCCTGGAGGGCGCGCGGGTCGAAGTCATGGACGCGGTGCGCCGCGCCTTCCGGCCGGAGTTCCTGAACCGGCTGGACGACGTGCTGATCTTCCGCCGGCTGGGGCGCGAGCAGATGGCCCACATCGTGGACATCCAGCTTGCCCGCGTCGCGGACCGTCTGGCGGAGCGCGGCCTGTCGCTGACCGCCGACGACGCGGCCCGCGCCCGTCTGGCCGACCTCGGCTGGGACCCGGCCTTCGGCGCCCGTCCGCTGAAGCGGGCGGTGCAGAATCTGGTGGAGGATCCCATCGCCGAGCGGCTGCTCGATGGCGAGGTGGACGAACGCTCGACTCTGCACCTGTCGGCGCGGGACGGCCGGCTGACGCTGGACGGCGTTCCCGTCGAAGAGGACCGCGCCACCGGCTTCAAGGCACCGGAGCGCCCGCCCCTGGGCTTCGCCCTGACCGGCAGCGGTGGCGGACGCAGCAGCGCCGCCGTCCACTGAGCGTGACGCGAAACGAGAACCCCGGCCCGCAAGGGCCGGGGTTTTTCGTGCGTTCGTTCCTGTTCGACCGCGCGTTCCCCCGCGGCGCATCGGAAATACCCGAGGGTCTATGGTAAGCAGGGGGATGATCGCCGCGTCACAGGCGCGCCATGGAAAGGGCATGGGGAATGCAGGGAAACAACGGGTACGGCGAGAATGCCGAAGCCCTCACGGAGCAGTATGAGAGCGTCGCGTTCGCCGATGTGCACCGCGATGTGCTCCACCTCTTCCCCACCCGACCGAGCCGCATCCTGGACATCGGCGCGGGCACGGGGCGGGATGCGGCCGCCCTGTCGGTGCTCGGTCACGATGTGACCGCCGTCGAACCGACCGTGGAGCTGCGCAGCGCGGGAACACGCATCCATGCCGCGACGCCGATCCGGTGGATCGACGACAGCCTGCCGGAGCTGGCCGTGGTGAGGAGCCAGGGCGGGCGCTACGACGTCGTGTTGCTCACCGCGGTGTGGATGCACCTCGACGAAGCCCAGCGCGGCATCGCGATGCCCCACATCGCGGCCCTTCTGAATCCGAACGGCCGGATCGTCATGTCCTTGCGGCACGGCCCGGTGCCGGCGGGGCGGACGATGTACGATGTCTCGGCTGCCGAAACCATCGACCTCGCCGCGTCCGTCGGCCTCCGGTGCATCCACCGGAATCACCGTGAGGATATGCTCGGCCGCGGCGACGTGTCCTGGAGCTTCGTCGGATTGGAAGCCCACTGACCCGCGCACCGACGGCGGCCGTCATGAGCGCTGGCTTTCGGGCACCATCAGCCAGCGCGCCAGGGCGTAGAGGTTGACGGCCACATAGACCGCCGCCCCGACCACCCCCATGATCAGGCCGCCGAGCTGCTGGTCGGCCAGGGCGGACAGGCCCCAGGGCGCCGTCTTGTCCAGATGGTAGACGAACAGCGGCTGCGGGGCGAAGATCAGCAGCGCCGCCAGGATGGCGAGATGGACGGAGGTGCCGAAGGCCGACAGCAGCCCCCTCCCCCGCATCGCCGCATCATCCGGAGCCAGCACGGTCCGCCACGCGGCGACCGCGCCGACGAGCAGGCTGGCGTGCATGACCCACAGCACCGCGTCGAAGCGCAGCGCCGCCATGTAGGGTCCCGGCAGGTGCCACACCCAGAGGAACAGCCCGAACAGCCCCCAGGCGATCTCCGGAACGGCCAGCGGCGACGCCAGGGTCCGCGCCCAGCCGGGCCAGCGCACCGCGCCCATCGGCCAGGACAGGACCAGCAGGGGCGCCGCCACCTGGATGGTCAGGAGATGCTGGACCACCCGCGCCGAGAACAGGGCGGAGGTCAGGTTGCACAGCGGCGAGACGAAGGCGGTGAACAGAACCAGCCACCCGGCGGCGAAGCACCAGGGCTGGTGCCGCGCCATCCCCGCCCCATGCCGCCGCACCACCACCGCGTATCCCGCGGCGGCCAGGGCGAAGACGGACAGCAGGACCGGGTCGCCGTTCCACGCGCTCCAGAGCCCGTCCGGCACCGGCGGGGCGCCGCAATAGGGAATGATGGACGGCAGCGTCGCGGAGAGCGGCGTTTCGGCGAATGACGTTGCGGCGGGCACGGCTGGACCTCCCTTGGCCTACAGCCGTGTAAAACCGAGAATGGCTCTCGGGTTCCCGGGCGCCGCGCTTTGGTTCAGGCCCGCTCGGCGGTTTCGATCAGGTCGGTCCGCCCGATGCGGCGCAGGGAGGCCTCCAGCCGCGTGTCGTCCTCGCGGATTTCACGCAGGGTGTGCAGCGTGAACATCACATGCGCCTCCGCCGCCGCATGGGCGGCCTCGGCGTCGCCGGCCAGCACCGCGTCGACGATGGCCAGATGCTGCTCCAGCAGCAGGTCGCGCACGCCCGGCCGGGTGTAGAGCCGGTCGCGGTTGTAGAACACGTCGTTGCGCAGCATCTCCGACAGCGCCCCCATGATGTGCAGCATCACCGTGTTGTGCGCCGCCTCGTAGAAGGCGAGGTGAAGCTGGGCGTCCACGTCGGCCTCTTCCGACGGGTCGTCCTTGCCGTGGGCGTCGCGCATGCGCTGGGCCAGGGCGCGGATCGCGTCGCGGTCGAGGTCGGTCGCCCGCTGCGCGGCCAGCTTGGCGGCGGCGGCCTCGATGGAGGTGCGGAACTCCAGATAATGGAAGGGCGCGTCCGGATCGGATTGCAGCAGCGCCGCCAGCGGGGCGGCGATGGGCGCGAGGAACTGCGCGATGTGCGTGCCGTTGCGCCCGGAGACGAGCAGCCCGCGCTCCTCCAGCTTCTCCAGGGCGTCGCGCAGCGACGGGCGCGAGACGTCCAGCTTCAGCGCCAGATCGCGTTCCGGCAGCAGCTTCTCCCCCGGACGCAGCACGCCCTCCCGGATCAGCGTCTCCAGATGCTCCGCGATGGCGTCCGCCAATTTGGCCGGCTTGATCATTCCCTTGCCTTGC
Source organism: Azospirillum sp. TSH58 (assembly GCF_003119115.1). Classification (NCBI taxonomy): domain Bacteria; kingdom Pseudomonadati; phylum Pseudomonadota; class Alphaproteobacteria; order Rhodospirillales; family Azospirillaceae; genus Azospirillum; species Azospirillum sp. TSH58. The sequence goes on along the minus strand of NZ_CP022363.1, from coordinate 817,470 downwards.
CCCTTGCCCTGCATCCGCAGAAGTCCCACCCGATCCCGAAGGTTAGATATCGTCACGGCTTTCGCGCGTCCAGCCCCACCGCACCCCATGGCACCGTTTCCCGACCGCGCCGCTATTGGGCCGCCATCGAAGGGGTCAGGTGGTAATACCACGGGCAAGAAAAAGTCTCTGGCCACGCCGACGGTAAATTGAATTTTCCCTATTGCCAACCATTGCGACCCAATGTATCCGTTCTGAGCCTTTGGTCATATCTTTTGACCGGAGCCCACCCAAGAAAAAACTGATCTCCACGACCGAGCGGCCGTGGAATGACAGGCGGCGCGCGTCCGGATAAGACGTGCGGGTCCGGGCTCCATTCACGGTCGCTGGCCAAAGCGCAGAACCGAGAATCTGCGGCATAGGTAGGAAACATGCAGCCCTGGACACAAGTCTACGATCCCGCGGGTAACCTTTGGCTTTCGGCACTTGTGGCCGCGTTGCCGATCATTTTCTTCTTCATCGCGCTGACCGTTCTGCGCTTGAAGGGCCACATCGCGGGCACCATCACCGTCGCCATCTCGCTGGCCGTCGCCATCCTGTTCTACAAGATGCCGGTCGGCATGGCGCTGGCGTCCGCCGGATACGGCTTCCTCTACGGCCTGTGGCCCATCGCCTGGATCATCGTGGCCGCCGTGTTCCTCTACAAGATCACGGTCAAGACCGGCCAGTTCGAGATCATCCGCTCATCGGTGGTGTCGATCACCGAGGACCAGCGGCTTCAGATGCTGATGGTCGGCTTCTCCTTCGGCGCCTTCCTGGAAGGTGCGGCGGGCTTCGGCGCGCCGGTCGCCATCACCGCGGCGCTGCTGGTCGGGCTGGGCTTCAACCCGCTCTACGCCGCCGGTCTCTGCCTGATCGCCAACACCGCCCCGGTGGCCTTCGGCGCCATGGGCATTCCGATCATCGTCGCCGGTCAGGTGACCTCGCTCGACCCGTTCAAGATCGGCGCCATGGCCGGCCGCCAGCTTCCGCTGCTGTCCGTCTTCGTGCCCTTCTGGATCATCATGATCATGGACGGCTGGAAGGGCGTGCGCGAGACCTGGCCCGCCATCCTGGTCGCCGGCGGCACCTTCGCCGTCACCCAGTATTTCACCGCCAACTTCATCGGGCCTGAGCTGCCGGACATCACCTCCGCGCTGGTCAGCCTCGTCAGCATCACCGTCTTCCTGAAGTTCTGGAAGCCGAAGGCGATCTTCCGCTTCCCCAACTCCCCGCTGCCCGCCGGCCCGGTGCCGCAGTCGGTCGGCGCCATGGCGTCGAGCGAGTTCAACGCCCAGCGCGGCTACAGCGCCGGCGAGATCGCCAAGGCCTGGTCGCCCTTCCTGATCCTGACCGTGATCGTCACGATCTGGAGCCTGAAGCCCTTCAAGGCCCTGTTCGCCAAGGGCGGCGCGCTGGCCGACACCGTGCTGTACTTCCCGATCGCCGGGCTGGACAAGCTGGTGCTGAAGGCCGCCCCGATCGTCGCCTCGCCGAAGCCCATCGACGCCGTCTACAAGCTCGATCTGCTGGCGGCCACCGGCACGGCCATCCTGATCTCCGCGATCATCACGATGGTCATGCTGAAGATGCGCCCGGCCGATGGCGTCAAGACCTTCGTCGAGACGGTCAGCGAGCTGAAGCGCCCGATCTACTCGATCGGCATGGTCCTGGCCTTCGCCTTCATCGCCAACTACTCGGGCCTGTCCTCGACCCTGGCGCTGCTGCTGGCCGGCACGGGCTTCCTGTTCCCGTTCTTCTCGCCGATCCTGGGCTGGCTGGGCGTGTTCCTGACCGGGTCCGACACGTCGAGCAACGCGCTGTTCTGCGGCCTGCAGGCCACCACGGCGCAGCAGGTGGGCGTATCCGACGTGCTGATGGTCGCGGCCAACACCACGGGCGGCGTCACCGGCAAGATGATCTCCCCGCAGTCGATCGCCGTGGCCTGCGCCGCGGTGGGTCTGGTCGGCCGCGAGTCCGAGCTGTTCCGCTTCACCGTGAAGCACAGCCTGTTCTTCGTCGCGATCATCGGTGTCATCACCATGATCCAGGCCTACATCCTGCCCTGGATGATCCCGTAAGCGTCGACGTCTCCCCCCTTCTCCTCCCCCCGGGGAGAAGGGGCGTCATCCACTGCCGAGCTTTATTCCCTACGGCGCCGCTCGGCCTTCCATCCGGTCGGGTGGCGCCGCTTTGTTTGTGCATTGCAACAGCGCAGCGCTGCGTTTGGTCAATTCATTTTACCATTGCGGCCACCAAGCAAATCGATTATCCGACTTACTGACTGTGGCACACAACAAGCCGTCCGTCTGACGGGCGGAAACAAACGTCGCCCCAGCACCCGCAACCCGGACCGGCGATCACGGAGGAGTCGTCGCGCGGTCCCAGATCCGGAGGCCCCGAGAACCGATGCTGCCCGCGCCCTACGACCGCCTGCACGCGGCCCTCCGGGAGTTCATGCCGGACGAACGCCTCGTCACCGACCCGCTGCGCACGCTGGCCTACGGGACCGACGGCAGCTTCTACCGCCTGATCCCGAAGATCGTCGCCATCGTCGAGGCCGAGGGCGAGGTGGTGCGGCTGCTCAACCTCTGCCGGGAGCTGAAGACCCCAGTGACCTTCCGCGCCGCCGGCACTAGCCTGTCGGGCCAGGCGGTCACGGATTCCGTCCTGGTCCTGCTGGGCGACAGCTGGCGCGGCTGCACCATTCCGCCCGGTGCCGCGACGGTGACTCTCCAGCCCGGCGTCATCGGGGCGGAGGCGAACCGCAAGCTGGCTCCCTTCGGGCGCAAGATCGGGCCGGACCCGGCCTCCATCGCCACCGCCAAGATCGGCGGCATCGCGGCGAACAACGCCAGCGGCATGTGCTGCGGCACCGCCCAGAACAGCTACCGCACGCTGGCCTCCATGCGGCTGGTGCTGGCCGACAGCACGCTGCTGGACACCGGCGACGCCGCCAGCCGCGACGCCTTCGCCGTCAGCCACGGCGCCCTGCTGTCCGGCCTGTCCGATCTGGCCGCCCGCACCCGCGCCGATGAAAAGCTGGCGGAGCGCATCCGCAACAAGTTCCGCATCAAGAACACCACCGGCTACAGCCTGAACGCCCTGGTCGACTTCGAGGAGCCCATCGAGATCCTCCAGCACCTGATGATCGGGTCGGAGGGCACGCTCGGCTTCCTGTCCGAGATCACCTACAACACGGTGCCGGAACACGCCCACAAGGCGAACGCGCTGCTGATGTACCCGGACATCGGGGAGGCCTGCCGCGCCGTCGCCCTGATGAAGCCGACGCCGGTCTCGGCGGTGGAGCTGATGGACCGCGCGTCGCTGCGCTCGGTCGAGGGCAAGCCGGGCATGCCGGACTTCATCGGCGGGCTGGGGCCGGACGCCTCCGCCCTGCTGGTTGAGATCCGCGGCGAGGACGCGGCGGCGCTCGACGCCAACATCGCCGCGGTCAGCGCGGTGATCGCCAGCACCCGGACCCTGTTCCCGCCGACCTTCACCACCGACGCCAAGCTGGGCGAAAGCTACTGGAAGATCCGCAAGGGCCTGTTCCCGGCGGTCGGCGCCATGCGCAAGGTCGGCACCACGGTCATCATCGAGGACGTGGCCTATCCGCTCGACCGGCTGGCCGAGGCGACGGTCGAGCTTCAGGCGATGTTCCTGACGTTCGGCTACACCGAGGCGATCATCTTCGGCCACGCGCTGGAAGGGAACCTGCACTTCGTCTTCACCCAGGCCTTCGACACCGACGAGGAGGTGGACCGCTACCGCCGCTTCATGGACGCGGTGTGCGATCAGGTGGTGCGCAAGTATGACGGCTCGCTGAAGGCGGAGCATGGCACGGGCCGCAACATGGCCCCCTTCGTGGAGATGGAGTGGGGTCCGCAGGCCTATGGCCTGATGAAGGAGATCAAGGCGCTGCTCGACCCGCAGGGCCTGCTGAACCCCGGCGTCATCCTGAACGACGACCCGGAGGCGCATCTCAAGAATCTGAAGGCGATGCCCGCCGCCCACCCGCTGGTGGACACCTGCATCGAGTGCGGCTTCTGCGAGCCGACCTGCCCGTCGCACAAGATGACCCTCTCGCCCCGCCAGCGCATCGTCGGCTGGCGCGAGATCTCGCGCCTTGAGGCCACCGGCGCCGACGCGGCGCGGCTGAGCGCGCTGCACGACGCCTACGACTATCAGGGCATCGACACCTGCGCGGCCTGCGGCCTCTGTTCCACCGCCTGCCCGGTGGGGATCGAGACGGGGCTGCTCATCAAGGCGCTGCGTGGCGACCGCCGCGGGGCGGTGGCCCAGGGGTTCGGCACCTACGTCGCCGGCCACACCGCCGGGGCGCTGTCGGTCGCCCGCGCCGGCCTGAAGCTGGCCGATCTGGCCAAGCGGACGCTCGGCGACGGCACGGCCAATTCGCTGTTCGAGGGGCTGCGCAATGTGACGGGCCAGCGCCTGCCGCACCTGCCGCGCGCCCTGCCCACCCCGACCAACTTCACGCCGCTGCCCCAGGCCAAGGCGTCCGCCGACGCGCCGACCGCCAACGCGCCGACCGTGGTGTATGTGCCGAGCTGCACCAGCCGCAGCATGGGTCCCGCCGCCAACGATCCAGAGAAGACCCCGCTGCCGGTCAAGGTGGAGGCGCTGTTCCAGAAGGCCGGCTACCGCGTCGCCTATCCGGAGCAGCTGTCTTCGCTGTGCTGCGGCATGCCGCTGGAGAGCAAGGGCCTCGCCGCGCAGGCCGACGCCAAGGCCAAGGAGATGGTCCGCGCCATCTGGGCGGCCAGCGCCAACGGCACCGCTCCGGTGGTTCTCGACACCAGCCCGTGCTCCTTCCGGCTGAAGAAGCACCTGAAGGATGCCGGGCTCCAGGTCCTGGATCTGGTGGAGTTCATCCACGACCATCTGCTGGATCGTCTGACCTTCACCAGGCAGACGGAGCCGGTGGTGCTGCACCTGACCTGCTCCACCCGCCGCATGGGGCTGGATGCCAAGATGAAGGCGGTGGCCGCCGCCTGTGCCACCCAGGTGGTGGTGCCGGAGGATGTCGGCTGCTGCGGCTTCGCCGGCGACAAGGGCTTCACCACGCCGGAGCTGAACGCCCACGCCCTGCGCCACCTGTCCAAGGACATCCCCGCCGGGGCCAAGGCCGGCTATTCGAACAGCCGGACCTGCGAGATCGGCCTGTCCGACCACTCCGGCTTGCCGTACCGTTCCATCGTCTATCTGGTCGATGCCTGCTCGACGCCGAAGGCTTCCGCCACGGCCTCCACGCGCGCGTCGGAACCCGCGTTCTGAGGCGGGAGGGAGGAAAATCATGAGCCACGACGGCACCCTAAGCCGGCCCGCCATCGAACGCCCCGACAGCGTCTATTTCTTCGGCACCTGTCTGGTCGATCTGTTCTACCCGGAAGCCGGCATGGCCGGCATGGACCTGCTGAAGCAGCAGGGCGTCCGCGTCGTCTTCCCGCAGGGGCAGAGCTGCTGCAGCCAGCCCGCCTACAATTCCGGCTACCGGGAGGAGGCGCTGAAGGTCGCCCGCGCGCAGCTCGACTATTTCCCCGGCGACTGGCCCATCGTCGTGCCGTCGGGCTCCTGCGCCGGCATGATGAGCAAGCACTGGCCCGACCTGTTCAAGGGCGAACCGGACGAGGCCCGCGCCTGTCAGGTGGCCTCGCGCGTGTGGGAGCTGACCCAGTTCCTCGTCCAGGTCCTGAAGGTCAAGTTCGAGGACCAGGGGCCGCCGGTGAAGATCACGTGGCACGCCTCCTGCCACGCCCAGCGCGAAATGGGCGTGACCGACGAGCCGAAGGCCCTGCTGCGCCAGCTCGCCAACGTCGAGCTGGTGGAGTTGCAGCGGGAGAAGGAATGCTGCGGCTTCGGCGGCACCTTCGCCGTGCGCCATCCGGAGATTTCCGCCGCCATGGTCGGCGACAAGGTGGCGGACATCGAGAACACCGGGGCCAAGGCCGTGGTGTCCGGCGACTGCGGCTGCCTCATGAACATCTCCGGCGCGCTGGAGGGCGGGAAGAAGCCGGTCCGCGGCGTCCACATCGCCCAGTTCCTGAAGGAGCGCACCCATGGGTGAGAGCAGCATCAATTTTGCGAAAGCCTCCAGCGCGGCGCTCCAGGACCAGCAGCTCCGCGGCAACTTCCGCCGCGCCATGGACGGGCTGATGTCCAAGCGCGCGGTGCAGTTCGCCGACACCGCCGAGTGGAACGGGGTACGGACGCTCGGCGCCTCGGTCCGCCTGCGCGCCCTGTCCAAGCTGCCGGAACTGCTGGAGAAGCTGGAAGCCAACTGCACGAAGAACGGCATCCAGGTCCATTGGGCCTCCACCACCGACGAGGCCAACGCCATCGTCCTGTCCATCATGCAGCGCGTGAACGCCAAGCTGGTGGTCAAGGGCAAATCGATGGTGTCGGAGGAGATGCACCTCAACGCCTTCCTGGAAAAGCACGGCATCGAGAGCCTGGAAAGCGACCTCGGCGAATACATCGTCCAGCTTGATGAAGCGATGCCCTCGCACATCATCATGCCGGCGATCCACATGAACACCAAGCAGATCGCCCATCTCTTCAAGCAGAAGATCAAAGAGGCGGAATACACGGAGGACGTAGCCCAGCTGACGGACCTGGCCCGCCGCGTCCTGCGCAAGAAGTTCGCGACCGCCGACGTCGGCATCTCCGGCGTCAACATGGCGGTGGCGGAGACGGGCACGCTCTGCCTGGTGGAGAACGAGGGCAACGGGCGCATGAGCACCACGGTGCCGCCCGTCCACATCGCCGTCATGGGCCTGGAAAAGGTCGTGGAGAAGCTGGAGGACGTGCCGCCGGTCATCAGCCTGCTGACCCGCTCCGCCACCGCCCAGCCGATCACCACCTACGTCAACATGATCTCCAGCCCCCGCAAGGCGGGTGAGAAGGACGGCCCGGACGAGATCCATCTGGTGATCCTCGACAACGGGCGGTCGGGCATCTACGCCGACGAGGAGCTGCGCAACACGCTGCGCTGCATCCGCTGCGGCGCCTGCATGAACCATTGCCCGGTCTACACCAAGGTCGGCGGCCACGCCTATCAGGCGCCCTACCCGGGCCCGATCGGCTCGATCCTGATGCCGCAGGTGGAAGGGCTGGAGACGCGGGGCGAGCTGCCGCACGCCTGCACCATGTGCAACGCCTGCGTCGAGATCTGCCCGGTCAAGATTCCCATCGTCGAGATCATGGGCCGCCTGCGGTCGGAGGCGGTGCATCCCGGCGATGCCGTGAAGGGGGCCGGATCGCACGCCAGCAAGGCGGAGACGATGGTGTGGAAGGGCTGGTCGATGACCTACGCCTCGCCGCTCGCCTACCAGTTCGCGACGGCGCTGTTGGCGAAGCTGGGCAACGCAGCACCCGCCAGCCTGCCGCTGCTCAAGGAGTGGACGAACGTGCGGTCCAAGCCGCGCTTCGCCAACCGCACGCTCCACGCCCTCGCCCGCGAGAAGGGGATTCCCGATGTCTGAGTCCAGAAACGCGATCCTGGGCAAGCTGCGCGCCGGGCGCGACGCCCATCCGCTGACCCCGCCGGAATCCGACTTCGCCGTCCTGCGCAACAAGCGCTGGGAGGGCGCGGAACGGCTGGAGCGCATCAAGCGCATGATGGAGGCCGTCCACACGGAGTTCCTGGAGACGACCGAGGCCGGCTGGCCCGCCGACGTCCAGGCCTTCCTCAAGGCGCAGGGCACCCGCAACCTGCTGTTCGGCCCGGCGACCGAGGCCGGGGCGCGCCTCTCGTCCGAATGGACGGAAGGCGGTCCGGAGCTGGTCCCCTACGCCGACCGGGTGGAGACCTTCAAGGAGCGGCTGTTCGACGGCATCGACGCCGGCATCACCACGACGCTGGGGGCCATCGCCGACACCGGCAGCCTGATCGTCTGGCCGACGCCGGAGGAGCCGCGGCTGATGTCGCTGGTGCCGCACATGCATCTGGCGCTGCTGCGCGCCGACGCGCTGTACGACACCTTCTGGCAGGCGATGACCGAGAACCGCTGGGCCGACGGCATGCCGACCAACGCCCTGCTGATCTCCGGCCCGTCGAAGACGGCGGACATCGAGCAGACGCTGGCCTACGGCGTCCACGGGCCGAAGCGGCTGGTGGTGGTGATCATCCGCTGAGGGCGTCAGCCGGTCAGAGGCCGGCCTTCACGCCGACGGTGTGGACGAGCACCGTCATCGTGTCGGTCGGCACCTCCACCGTCACGGGGACGACGCGCCCGCTCTCCGGCGCGCGGGCGAACCACACGGTCGCCTTGCGCTCCACCCCCTCGGCGAAGAAGCGGTCGCGATCGCGGTCGCCCTGGAATCCGGCCACCGGGCGGACGGTGACCGCGCAGACCTCCGCCGTGCCCGTGGCGATGCGGTAGCGCGACGACGGCAGGTCGCCCTGGCCCTGCGGCGTCATGATGATGTCGTAGCGGCGGCGCCCATCATAGACGGGGTAGCGTCCACCGCAGCCCCCCGCCCGGCTGGCGGTCAGGATCACCGCCGCCCCGGCGCTCAACGGATCGATGCTGCCCCTTCGGCTGTCCGGAGGCACCCGCGCCGCCTTGTCGGGGCTGAGCGGCGGCTCGGCGGTCACATCCACCCCGTCGGGGCCGAAGGACAGAGTCATGATGTCCTGCTTGCGGCGCAGACGGCGCTCGCCGCGGAAGCGGTCGGGCTGGGCGGCGCCGGCCTCCAGCCGCCCGGCGGACTCGGCGTGGTATCGGAAATTGGTGAAGAGGCCGAGCCAGGGCACCGCCTCCGCCTCCAAGGCCGCCCGGTAGCGGCTGGCGTCCCCTTCCGCCTCCTCGGTCAGCACGACGCTGCCGCGCGCCAGGGAGACGCCGCCGCCATAGGCGGCGAAGTCCAGCTCCAGCGTGGCGGCCCGGCCCGCCGCCGGCAGAAGAATCAGCAGCCCGGCGGCCAGGAGAATCCGCGTCACGTCGATCGCCTCACGTCGATGGTCCGCCCTCCGCGACGACCAGATCCTGGTACTCCGGGTGGCGCTGGATGTATTTGGCCACGAAGGGGCAGACCGGCACAACCTTCTGCCCGCTGGAACGCGCGTCCTCCAGCGCGCCGCGCGCGAGCGCGGAGCCGATGCCCTGCCCGGCCATGCTCTCCGGAACCTCCGTGTGGGTGAAGACGATGGCCCCGTCGCGCTTCTCGTACTCCACCACCGCGGTGGCGTCGCCCACGGTCAGCTCGTAACGGTTCCTGGCCGCGTTGTTCTTCACGTCACCGCTCATTTCCCACCCTTTCCCTTGTCGTCGAACCCGATCACCACCCCCTCGTCGGGCCGCAGGCGCAGGGCGCCGGACACCGGCTCCCCACCGCGGTCGAGATGGGTGGACAGCCGGATATGGGCAGCGTCGGGCACCGCGTCCACCACCCGCTCCGCCGCCGACAGGTTCAGCAGGACGCGGAAGCGGCCGGTTCCGTGGCGGCGCTCATAGACCAGAACGTCGTCCTCAACCGACACCGTCTCGTAGCGCCCGACCGACAAGGCCGGCTCCGCCCGCCGCAGCGCCAGCAGGGCGCGGTGCAGCGACAGCATGGAGGACGGGTCGGCGGCCTGCGCCGCGACGTTCACCCGGTCGTGGTCGGGGCCGAGCGGCAGCCAGGGCTCGCCCGTCGTGAAGCCGCCGCGCGGGCCGCCGTCCCAGGGGATCGGCGTGCGGACCGGATCGCGGCCCAGCCCCAGGCCGGGGATGTTCTTCTCCCACGGGTCCTGCACGCGGTCGGGCGGGATGGCCACGTCGATCATCCCGATCTCGTCGCCCTGGTAGAGCGTCGGCGTGCCGCGCAGGGTGAGCAGCAGCATGGCCGCCACCCGCGCTTGCCCCCGCCCCAGCCGGCTCGCCACGCGGGAGCGGTCGTGATTGCCGAGCACCCAGTTCGGCCAGCCGCCGGGCGGCAGGGCGGCCTCGTAGGTGCGGATCAGGGCGGCCAGCGCCTTCGCCTCCCACGGGGTCGACAGCAGATGGAAGTTGAAGGGAAGCTGGAAGCCGGTCAGGTCGGCGCCGTAATAGGCCATGAGCTGGTCGATGGGCAGATAGGCCTCGCCGATCAGCAGCCGGTCAGGGCCGTACTCGTCCGCCACGCGGCGCATGGCGGCGATGGCGTCGTGCACCTCCGGCTGGTCCACGGTGTGGAGGCGGATCAGCCGGCGGACCGGCGACATGCCCTCCCGCCAGCCGGGGTTCGGCGGGTTGTCGCGGAACCGCGCGTCCTTGATCAGGTGGTGGATGGCGTCCACCCGGAACCCGTCCACCCCACGGTCGAGCCAGACGCGCAGCGCGTCGAGCATGGCCTCGCGCAGCGCCGGGTTGCGCCAGTTGAGGTCGGGCTGCTCCTTCAGATAGGCATGGTAGTAATATTGGCCGGTCGCCGCGTCCCATTCCCAGGCGCCGCCCCCGAACTCCGACAACCAATTGTTGGGCGGCCCGCCGTCGGGGGCCGGGTCGCGCCAGATGTACCAGTCCCGCTTGGGATCGTCGCGGGACGAGCGGCTGGCCTGGAACCACGGGTGCCGGTCGGAGCTGTGGTTGGGCACGAAATCCAGGATGAGCTTCATACCCCGGCGGTGCAGCTCCGCCAGCAGCCGGTCGAAATTCTCCATCGTCCCGAACAGCGGGTGGATGCCCGTGTAATCCGACACGTCGTAGCCGAAATCGGCCATCGGCGACGGGTAGATCGGCGACACCCACAGCGCGTCCACCCCGAGCGATTCGAGATGGTCGAGCCGGTGCAGGATCCCCGGCAGGTCCCCCACCCCGTCGCCGTTCGAGTCCTGGAAGGAGCGCGGGTAGACCTGATAGATCACCCCGCTCTGCCACCACGCGAAGCCGTCCGCCATGAAGCCGTCCGCCATGAGCGGGCCCTCAGCCGATCAGCAGGGACTCGGCGCCGTCGATCCAGACGGGCGTGCCGGTGATGTGCTTCGAGCGGTCCGACGCCAGGAACAGCGCCAGCTCCGCCACGTCGGCGCTGCTGCCCGGCTTGCCGCGGGTCAACGGGATCTCGCCGTCCGGATACTCGGCGGCCTCCTCGGCCTCCTCGGTGTTGCGCGACTGGGTGTTGTCCTGGATCCTGGTGTCGATCATCCCCGGACAGATGGCGTTGACGCGGATGCGGTGCTTGGCCAGCTCCAGCGCCAGCATCTGGACCATGGCGACCTGCGCCGCCTTGGTGCAGGAGTAGGCGGTGGCCCCAGCGTTGCTGAACACCCGCGTCCCGTTGATCGAGGCGGTCACCAGCACCGACCCGCCGCCCGCCTTCTTCAGATGCGGCACCGCGTGGTGCAGCGTCAGGTAGGTGCCGCGCAGGTTGATGTTGATGGTGCGGTCCCACTCCTCCGGCGTCAGTTCGTCGATGGGCGCCCAGACGCCGTTGATGCCGGCGTTGGCGAAGACGATGTCGAGCCGCCCGTATTCCTGGACCAGCCGCTCCACCGCCCGCTTCATGGCCTCGCTGTCCGCGACGTCGGCGACCAGGGGAATGGCCTTGCCGCCCGCCGCGGTGATCTCCTCCGCTGTCTTGCGGATCTCGTCCTCGGTGCGGCTGAGGACACCGACGCTCGCCCCGGCGCTGGCGAACAGGGTGGCCGAGGCCTTGCCGATGCCCGATCCGGCCCCGGTGATGAGGGCGACTTTTCCGTTCAAATCCATGATGAAGCCGGCTCCGCTGCTTGTGCTGGGACAGCAGAGCCAACCGATGGGGGCCTGGGCGGTTCCCGTGATTCCGGTTCCCGCCTTTCTACGCGCCCGCGGCGGGGGCGCGGCGGTTCACCAGCCAGATGCCGGCGCAGACCAGCAGCATCGCCGCGGCGAGGCTCGCGCTGATCCGTTCGCCCAGCAGCAGGGCGCCGGACAGCACGCCGAACAGCGGCGTCAGGAAGGTGAAGGCCGACAGGCGGGCCGCCGGGTAGCGGGCGACCAGCCAGAACCAGGCGAGGTAGGAGGCGAAGGCCACCACCACGATCTGGAAGGCGAGGCAGGCGAGCGCCAGCGGACCGGGCGCCGTCACCCCCGCCTCGCCCATCAGAAGCGAGGCCAGCGGCATCACCGCGCCGGAGACGGCGAGCTGGTAGAACAGCACCTTGGTCGAGCTGGCGCGGACCAGCCGGCTGCCCTTGATGACCAGGGTGGTGGCCGCCCACAGCACCGCCGCCGCCAGCACCATCAGGTCGCCGACCAGCTCGCGGTTCGTCGGCAGGCGCAGCCCGTCGGCGAAGGCGACCGCCACCCCGACGAAGGCGCAGACCAGCCCGGCGGCCTGGACGCCGCGCATCCGCTCCCCCGGCAGCAGCAGATGCGCGCCGACCGACACCAGGAAGGGTGCGGTGTAGAGGAACAGGATGCTGCGCGACACCGTGGTGTAGGACAGCCCGGCATAGACCAGCAGGAACTCCCCGGCGAACAGCAGCCCGGCCAACAGCCCCAGCCCCAGCGTGCCGTCGCGCTCGAACAGGCGCATGCCGCGCAGCGCCGCCCAGGCCCACAGCAGCGCCAACGCGCCCAGCGAGCGGAACCCGCCCTGGAGCACCGGCGAGAATCCGGTCATGGCGACCTTGATGGCGACCTGCTGCAGGCCCCAGAGCAGGCAGAGCAGAACCAGCGTGGCGGAGGCGGCGCCGTCCAGCTCCGCACGGCGTTCGGTGATGGCGATGGCGGTCATGATGATGGCTGCGGCGGCGCGGCGGTCCGCCGCCATCCCCACCGCACGTCCTCCCCGTTTTCTTCCTTCGACGTGCAGAATGGGACGGCGCCGGGAAGCCGGTCAACGAACGCCTGCGAAGGGCAGACCCGCGCGAGGGCGCGAGGGCTCGAGGGCTCAAGGGCCCGACCGCACTTTTGTGCAATGCGGTATGCAGGCATGCCCATAATGCGCAGCTCACCGCCGTCCCGTGGTTCATATTGAAGGGGCAATCGATGGCGCCGCCGCTGCGGCGCCGCTGCCTTTCACGAGAAATCAAAACCGGAAAAGGAACGGACGTGATCCACAAGATCATGGACAAGATCGACCGCGTCATCGCCCAGAAGCGCGAGAGCGGCGAGCTTGATGCTTGGCTTTCCAACGGCATGGCCCGCCGTTACTGCCAGGAACTGACGGTATCACAGAAGCACTATTATCCCGCCCTGCTGCTGTACGTGGAACGGCACGCCGGGATCGGTTGAGACGGCGAGCGGCGGCGGGTCACTCCGCCGCCTTGACGACCGGCCCGTCCAGTTCCGACCGGCGGGCGCGCAGGGTGGCGAGCTTCGCCTCCAGCTTGCGGATCTTCTTATCGAGCTTCCTCGCGCGCTTGCCGTCCTTCTTGGAGACGGTGCCGCCGCGCGCGGCGATGCGGGCGTTGATCGCCGCCTTCGTCTCGTCCGGCAGGCGTTTCCAGTGCCTCACCTCCGCGCGGGTGCGGAAGCAGCCCATGCAGCGGTCCGCCGCGTCGTAGCGGCAGAGCTTCGTGCAGGGATTGCGGGTGTCGTGCGTGCTCATAGCGCCATAGGATGGGTGCGGCAGGGCCGAAGGAAAAGCCCTGGCCGCCCCGTCCTGCGGGTGATTCTCAAAAAAGCGGGACTCGGACAATCAGGGCGCCACGCGCTCGGACAATCAGGGCGTCACGCGCCCGGACAGGCAGGAGGCCCGCGCCCGCTCGTCCACCGCCGCCGCCGCGGCGCCAGCCGCACCCTCCCCGCCATAGAGAGCGGCGGGAAGCGGCCGGCCGGTGGCCTCGCCTTCCTTGCGGTGCCAGGACAGGATGCAGGAGCAGACCCGCACCGCCGCCTCGGTGGAACCGGTGTTTTGCGCGGCGAAGGGGCTGGCCTCGCAGGCCGCCAGGAAATCCCGGTTCGCGTCGGCCCGCCCGCCGTCCGGCGGGTCGCCGCTGAAGACCAGCAGCGCCGCCAGCGACGCGAAGAAGAACACGAACAGCAGCGAACGCGGGTTGCGGAACACGGGTCCTGTCCTCCCTTCAGGCCGAACGGATCTGCCGCAGGAACGCCCCGGCCTGCTCGCGCAGGGCCAGCGCCTGCCGGCCGAGGTCGGCGGCGGCGGACCGCACCTCCGACGCCATGGTGCCGGTCTCGTGCGCGGAATCCGACACGTCGCGGACGCTGTGGGTCACCTCCGACGTGCGGTCGGCGGCGCGCTGGACGCTGCGGGCGATCGCGCCGGTGGTGGCGTTCTGGCGCTCGGCGGACCCGGCGATGCGGCCGACCAGATCGTTGACCGCGACCACCGTGCGTCCGATGCCGCCGATGGCCGTCACCGCGCTGCCGGTCACCGCCTGGATCTCCGCAACCTGCTGGGCGATCTCGTCGGTCGCCTTGGCCGTCTGGTTGGCGAGGCCCTTCACCTCGTTGGCGACGACGGCGAAGCCCTTGCCGGCCTCCCCCGCCCGCGCCGCCTCGATGGTCGCGTTGAGCGCCAGCAGGTTGGTCTGGGCGGCGATGCTCTGGATCAACGTCACCACCTCCCCGATCTTGCCGGCGGCGGCGGCGAGCCCTTCGACCGTGTGGTTGGTGCGCTCCACCTCATCCACAGCGTTGCGGACCATGCGGGAGGACTCGTCGATCTGGCGGGACACCTCGACGATGGAGGCCGTCAGTTCCTCGGTGGCGCCGGCCACCGTCCGCACGTCGTCGCTGGCCTCGCCCGCCGCACCGCTGACCGCGGCGGCCTGCCCGCTGCTGCTCTCGGCGATGCCATGGAGGCGCTGGGCGTTGGATTCGAGCTGGGCCGTGGTGGCGCTCAGCGTCTCGACGACGCTCAGCATCGTCCCTTCGAAGTTGCGGGCGACCGAGTCCAGCGCGTCGCGGCGCTCCCGCTCGGCGCGGGCGCGCTCCTCCGCCTGGGCGGCGTCGAGCCGGGCCACCCGCTGCGCGTTCTCCTTGAAGACGCTCAGCGCCTGGGCCATGCCGCCGATCTCGTCCTTGCGGCCCAGCGCCGGAACCTCGACCGACAGGTTCCCCGTCGCCAGCTGCTCCATGGCGCCGCGCATGGCGGTCAGCGGACGGAAGATGCGCCGCGACAGCAGCAGGCTGCCGCCGGCTACCAGGAGAGTCACCACGGCGCCCAGCCCGCCGATCATCGTCTGGGTGTCGCGGATCGGGGCGAAGAACTCCGCCCTCGGCACGCCGACATAGAGCACGCCGACCACCTTGCCGGAGCGGTCCTTGATCGGGTCGTAGGCGGTGTAGAAGGGAACGCCCAGGATGTCGGCCTGCCCGCGGTACGGCTCGCCCCGGCCCAGCACGGCGTCATATACCGGCCCCTTGGCCAGCTTGGTGCCGACGGCGCGCCCGCCGTCCGGCTTCTGGACGTTGGTGGTGACCCGTGTGTCGCCCATGAACAAGGTGGCGGTGCCGCCGACCAGCGCCTTCACCCGGTCCACCGGTTCGAAGAAATCGTTCAACGCGCGGTCGCCGGCGTAAAGCGTGCCGTCGCGGACGCTGATGTCGCGCCCATACTGGTTCAGCACGTCCCAGGCAACCCGCATGTTGGTTTCCTGCCGCTCGACCGCCATGCGCTCCGCGTAGCGGCTCAACAACGTTTCGTTGACAGCGAAGGTGGCGCCCGTCAACACTACCAACCCGCCGACACACAGCGACACTGTCTTGCCCGAAAGCGACAGCGAGCCGACCCCCGTCAGAAACCCCATGGCGAACCCCCGCGCCGAATGATGCCCATTGAATCCGAGCGTTTCGTACCCCAACGAACCGCAGCGGCATAAAAGCGTCAGGGCTCTTAACAAATCGTTCCGCACTGCACCATGCTCCGCCCACGGCGGGGCGCGGCCATGCCTTTTTAGAGTGATTCAAATATATATGAACAGCTGTTCATATAGATTGACACCCAGACTCTCCGGCGTTAGGGTCCGCCTCGTCATTGGGGAGTAGCCACCCTCCAGCGAGAGGGGCGTGCGCCAACAGACTCGGGACCATCCTGCCTCAGGCGGTCCCGTGGCGCACGCGGCAGCCGGACAGCGTCCGGCCGGTTCGGCAAGACCGATGGTGCGGACGCTCCCGAAGGCCAACCGGGCGTAGCCGTGCTGTCGCGTCCGTTTGGCCGGAGCCTGTTGCCATGTTCGGTGCCACCTCCCTCGTCCTCGCCGTCAGCCTTTCCATGGACAGCTTCGCCGCGGCGCTTGGTCGCGGCGCCGTTCAGAAGCGTCCCGGCCTGTCCGAGGCCTTGCGGGTCGGCTTCGCCTTCGGCGCCTGCCAGCTTTCGATGGCCTCGATCGGCTGGGCGGTGGGCTCGGCCTTCGCCGGCTTCGTCCAGGCCATCGACCACTGGATCGCCTTCGGCCTGCTGCTGCTGATCGGCGGTTCGATGATCCGCAACGCGCTTGCCGGGGAAGACGACGACGAGGCGGCGGCCACGCGCTCGGGCTGGCTGGCCCTGCTGACCGTGGCGGTGGCGACCAGCATCGACGCCAGCGCGGTGGGGGTCGGCCTCGCCATGGCCGATGTGAACATCGCGGTGACCGCCAGCCTGATCGGCGTCGTCACCTTCCTGATGGGCTTCGGCGGCGTCCTGGTGGGCCGGGCCGCCGGCCCGCTGCTGGGCCGCCGGGCCGAACTGATCGGCGGTCTCGGCCTGCTCGCCATCGGCACCAAGATCCTGATCGAGCACACCCTGCTGTAAAACGCCGACCTTTCAGGCCGCGATGGCTTCAGGCGGCGACGGCGTGGATGGTGTGGCCGGCGGCGGCAGCGGCCACCGTCTGGGCGACCAAGCCCGGACGCTCCTGAACCCGGTCGCAGACGCCGCTGAAGTCGATGGACAGCGTCCGCTCTCCGCGATCGCGCAGGTCGCCGCAACGCCGCCCGGCATGCTCCAGCGTCGCCACCGCGGCCCGGACGACCCCGGCCGCGATCTTCAGCCGGCTGGCCCGCGGAGCCTCGGCGATGCGCGGCTCGTTCTGCGCCAGCCAGTGGGACAGCCCCTGCGCGGCCTGCGCGAACTCCCGCTCCAGCGCCGCCGGGTCGCACAGAACGGCGCCGTCGGGCAGATGCAGCCGGCCGTTGGCCGAGGGGAGGGACAGCGCCGCCGCGATGATCGCGGAGGCCAGTTCCTGCCCGGAGAAGGGCGTCGTCATGCAGTCGTTCATCGGTTCGCTCTCCAGGGTCAGGGCACGGACAGTTGCGCGCGGGCCATGCCGCCATGCAGCGTGTCGAAGCAGACCACGCATTCCGGCGAATCGGCGATGTAGGCCAGGACGTCCGCGTAGGGACCGTCGATGTGGATGAGTTCCGCCCCGCGATCCTCGGCCGCGCCCCGGCTGTGGGTGATCGTCAGCATGTCCATGCGCGGGCCGCGCCCGCCGGTGGTCGCCGCCAGCACCGCGGCCCGCTGCCGATGATCGGGATGCCGGTGATCGGGGCGCAGGGTGACCACGACGCCGGCGGGAGCGGCATCGTCGGCGCCGCGGACGGCGTTCGGGCGGCTTCCGGGACGGACGGCGGAAAGGGTCTTGACCATGGCTCACCTCAAGGGCTCGGGCTGGCGATACGGGCGGACTGGCTTGGCGGAAGGGGCGGACAATCGCCCCGCCTCACTGTTGGTATACCGTATCCCAGAACAATCTTAGCCTCAAGGCCGATTTTGCGAAATTTTCATCCCGCTCCGCAGCAAGCCCCCCTTTGACCCCAGAGTCCGGGCGGCTTTTCCGCAGGGAGGAAAAGCGGAGGCTCCGCGCTGGACAGGCGGGCGCGGGCGTGCTGAGAGGATAGGGTCGGTCACTGTCACGGGAATCGGTCCATGGACCCGGTCGCCACTTCCGTCATCCTCGTCCACGGCGCCTTCGCGGACGGCTCCGCCTGGAGCCGCGTGATCCCCCTGCTCCAGGCCCAGGGGCTGGAGGCGATCGCCGTGCAGAATCCGCTGACCTCGCTGGACGAGGACGTCGCCCACGTCCAGCGCGCCATCGACCGCGCCAGGGGACCGGTGGTGCTGGTCGGCCATTCCTGGGGCGGGGCGGTGATCACCCAGATCGGGAACCAGGACAAGGTGAGGGCGCTGGTCTATGTGGCGGCCTTCGCGCCGGGGATCGGCCAATCGCCGAACGACACGCTGAAGCCCTTCCCGCCCTCGCCCGGCCTGTCCAGCGTGTCGATGGACCGCGCGGGCTATCTGCATTTGTCGGCGGAGAGCCTGTCGGCGAACTTCGCCCAGGATGTGCCGGCGGCGGAGGCGGCGCTGCTGGCCGCGACGCAGGGGCCGGTCCACGCCGGCTGCTTCCGCACGCGGGTGACCGCCGCGGCGTGGGAGCACAAGCCGTCCTGGTACATCGTCGCCAGCGAGGACCGGATGCTTCCCCCGGCCTTCCTGCGG
This sequence comes from Azospirillum sp. TSH58, assembly GCF_003119115.1. Classification (NCBI taxonomy): domain Bacteria; kingdom Pseudomonadati; phylum Pseudomonadota; class Alphaproteobacteria; order Rhodospirillales; family Azospirillaceae; genus Azospirillum; species Azospirillum sp. TSH58. The sequence goes on along the minus strand of NZ_CP022363.1, from coordinate 799,095 downwards.
GCGACCGCCGAGCGCATCGGCGCGCGGACGGTGGAGGTCGGGGCCAGCCACATCCCGCACGCCTCCCGGCCCGACGCGGTGGCAGCGGTCATCATCGAGGCGGCGGGCGCCCGCTGACGGGCCCCCCACCCCTCATCCCATCACGGCATCATCCGGCGGCGCAGCAACAGACCGGCTCCGGATCGGACTCGTCGTCGTTCGCGGCGACGCAGCCGTGCGCCGTGCCGAGCAGCCGGTGGAGATAGTCGTTCCACAGCGACCCGCAGGCCGGGGCCGGCGACGGAGAAGGCGGTATCGGCGATAGGTCCAGCGGAGGCGGTTCCGCGTGCCGGTCGAAAATCATGGGCGTCTCCTCCAAAATGCCACCCGCCGACCGGCGGGCGTCGGCGCTTGCTGCGCTCTGATGCGCGCCACGATAGCGGAAGTCAGTGCCCTGCACAGCCTGTTCGAAAGCCACTCCACCTCCGGCATAGAGGTCGTCATAGGAGATGGATCGGCTGGTCAGGCCCATCATCGGCACCGATAGCTATGCCGTGACGCCGAGCCCTCCCGCCTGTTGATGGGGCGCGAAGCTGCATCGACACGGACACCGATTAGGAGAGAGGCGCGCCATGGCGAATCTTCAGAACATCCTCGGCACCCTTCTGGCGACCGGCATGGGAGGGCACAGCCGCAGGAGCCCGCAGGATCTGGGGTCGATCCTGAACCGGTCAGGGATGGGCTCGGGACCGGCGATGCACGCCCGCAGCGGCATGGGCGTCGGCCCCATGGCCGGGCTGGGCGCGCTGGCCTACCTCGCTTACCGCGCCTATCAGGAGCGGCAGCAGAACATGCCACCGTCGGGGCAGCCTTCCTCCGGGCAGGCGCCGGCCCCCTCCGGGCAGCCGGGGACCAGCCCGTGGGGGGCGCCGCCGTCCGGTTCGGGCAACACGCCGGGGGGCATTCTGGGCGGCATCCTCGGCGGGGCCGGCGCTTCCGGCGGCGGGTCGCTGGGCGAGCGGCTGTCCCAGGTCTTCCAGCAGCGCACCGCTCCCCCGCCCGACGACGCCCCGTCGGCGGCCGGCGAGGGTGCCTTTCCCGAACTCGCCATGGAGGACCAGCACGCCCTGCTGCTGATCCGCGCCATGATCGCCGCCGCCAACGCCGACGGCGAGATTTCGGCGGCCGAGCGCCAGCGCGTCATGTCCGCTTTGGACGAGGCCGGCGGCGGGCCGGAGGAGCGGCGGATCGTGGAGCAGGAGTTGGCTCAGCCGCAATCGCTCGACTCGCTGGTCCGCTCTGTCACCGATCCGGACATGGCGGAGCAGGTCTATCTGGCCTCGCTGATGGCGGTGGACCGCGACCATGAGGCGGAACGGGCCTATCTCGCCTACCTCGCCACCCGCCTGAAGATCGCCCCGCAACGGGCCGAGCAGCTCAACCAGGCGGCGTGACGTTTCCCATCGCGAAGCCCTCTCCCGCCACATGGCGGGAGAGGGCTTTCTTTTGACCGCACTCTCTTGACCCTACGGCCACAATCGGCGCAGGGTCTTGGCCGTATCTCCGCCACCGGGACCCACGCCATGCTGCTGAATGACGCCGTCGACCGCGTGCTCCGCGATCTTGAGAGCTATGGGCGCGACAACGACGCGCGCGAGGGCGACCGCGCCCGCAAGATGCTGAATCTGGAGCGCGAGACGGCGGAGCTTCTGCACATCCTGGTGCGCAGCGGGCGCCGCCGCCGGGTGCTGGAGATCGGCACCTCCAACGGCGTCAGCACCCTGTGGCTCGCCGCGGCGCTGCAGGCCGTCGGCGCCACGGAGCCCCTGACCAGCATCGAGCGCGACCCTGGCAAGAGCGCCCAGGCCGCCACCAACCTGGAGCGCGCCGGGCTGGCCAGCCGCGTCACCCTGCTGGTCGGCGACGCTACGGAGACGGTGGCGGGGCTGGACGGTCCCTTCGACTGCGTGTTCTTCGACGCCGACCGCTGGAGCGCCCCGGAGCAGCTTCGCCTCCTGCTGCCGAAGCTGGAGCCGGATTGCCTGCTGCTCGCCGACAACGCCCTGTCCCACCCGCAGGAAATCGCCGGCTACATCGCGGCGGTGGAGGCCCTGCCCGGCTTCGGCACGACCATCTTCCCGGTGGGCAAGGGGCTGCACGTCGCCTGCCGCCCCTGACCTCACCTTTCGTCAGGCCGTCTCGCTCGCCAGCATTTCCGCGGCCAGCCGGCTGACGGCCGGGTAATCGGTCTTGCCGGTGCCGAGCAGGGGGATCGTCTCCACCCGCAGCACGTCGCGGGGAATGGCGATCTCCGGCGCGCCCTTGGCCTTGGCCGCCGCCGCCAGCGCGTCGCGCGTCAGGCCGGTTCCGGCGGTGACCAGCACGATCCGCTCGCCGCGCCGGGCGTCCGGCAGGGCGATGGCGGCGTGGGCGGCCTCCGGTTCGGCCTGGAGGGCCAATTCCTCGACCAGCCCCAGCGGGACCATCTCGCCGGCCACCTTGGCGAAGCGCTTGACGCGCCCGACGATGCGGATGAAGCCGTCGGCGTCGATGTCCACGATGTCGCCGGTGTCATGCCAGCCGTCCTCCGGCGGCTCGACCACGCCGGGGTTGTCGGTGCGCATGTAGCCCTTCATCACGTTCGGGCCGCGCACCCGCAGCCGTCCGCCCACCGGCACGCCGGGGACCGGCAGCAGTTCCGTCTCGATGCCGGGCAGGGCCTGCCCGACCGTGCCGGGGCGGAAGCGGGCCGGCGTGTTGACCGCGATCACCGGCGACGTCTCGGTGGTGCCGTAGCCCTCCAGCAGATGCACGCGCAGCCGTTCCGTGTAGGTGCGGCGCGTCTCCTCCTGCAACCGCTCCGCCCCCGCGAAGACCAGCCGCAGCGACCGGAAGTCGTAGGGGTCCGCCGCCCGCGCCCAGGCGTTCAGGAAGAAATCCGTGCCGAACAGCACCGTGGCGTTGGTCTGGTAGACCAGTTCCGGAATCAGCCGGACGTGGCGCGGGTTGGGGTAAAGCACCGTCTTCACCCCGTTCAGGATCGGCAGCAGCATCCCGCCGAGCAGCCCGAAGGAATGGAAGACCGGCAGGCAGTTGAACACCACGTCCTGCCGCGTGAAATCGACGACGGAGGCCACCTGCGCCATGTTGGCGAGCAGGTTGTCGTGGGTCAGCGCCACGCCCTTGGGCGGGCCCTCCGACCCCGAGGTGAAGAGGATCGCCGCCACGTCGTCCGGCTGGCCCTGCTCCGGCAGGAAGCGCTCCGGTGCCACCGACGCGGCCAGGGCGCGCAGCTTGTCGCCGATGCCCAGCCCGCGCTTCACGTCCTCCAGATAGACGATGCTGTGTTCGGCGGCCAGCGCCTCGACCAGCGGGCCGAGCCGCCCCATCTCCACGAAGCGGGCCGACGTGACGATGCGGCGCAGCCCGGCGGCGCGGCAGGCCGCCTTCACGGCGTCCGCCCCGGCGGTGAAGTTCAGCATCGCCGCCGGCCGTCCATAGGCCGCCAGCCCGAAGAACACCGCCGCGGTCGGCGAGGCGGTCGGCAGCAGCACCCCCACCGCCTCCCCCGGCTCGGTGCCGCGCGCCAGGATGCGGCCCAGCACCAGGGAGCGCGCGGTCAGGGCGCGGTAGGACAGCGTGGTGAAATCGCCGTCCTGCACCGCCGCCTTGTTCCAGCCGGTCCTGCGCCCGGCCTCCAGCAGGGCGAGCGCCAGCGTGTCGGGCCGCTGCCCGGCGGCGAAGACGGTCTCCGTCATGACGCGCGACAGCCAGGATTTCAGCGCCGCCCGCCGCTTCTTGCCGGCCAGCCCGGTCACGTCGGGGGTGGCGACCGGCGGCATGACCGTGATGGTGATCCGCGGGAACAGGCCCAGCCGCAGCCGCCCGTGCATCCGCGACAGGAAGGAGCGCTGCGCCCCCTCGATGCAGACCGGCACGATGGGGCAGCCCGCCTTGTCGGCCAGCATGCCGGGGCCGCCGTTGATCTTCATCAGCGAGCCGGTGACGGTGATCCGCCCCTCCGGGAAGATGCAGATCTTGTGGCCCTCGGCCAGGGTGCGGGCGAGCAGGCGCGTGCCCATCGGCTTGGTCGGGTCGATGGTCACATGGTCGGCCAGCGCCAGGAAGGGCTTGGCCCAGGCCTGCTGCGCGATGAAGCTGTCCACCGCGAAGCGCATGCCCGGCAGGAAGGCGGCGAGCAGCGCGCCGTCGAGGAAGGACTGGTGGTTCGGCGTGACGACCGCCGCCCCCTCCAGCCGCTCCAGATGCTCGGCTCCGCGCAGCTCGACCCGGAAGGCCAGCCGGAAGAAGGCGCGGGCCAGCGCCCGCCCGATCCCCACCGCGTCGATGGCGAGCGCCAGCACCACCGCGGCCAGCATGCTCGCCCCGCCCCAGGCGGCGACGGTCAGCGGCGTGACGCCCAGCGCCAGCATCGCGGCGGCGATGCCCGATCCGACCACCATGAACAGCGCGTTGACCACGTTGGCCGCCGCGATCACCCGCGCGCGGGCCGAGGTCGCGGCCCGGTGCTGGATCAGCGCGTAGAGCGGCACGGCGAAGGCGCCGCCCGCCGCGGCGATCAGGAACAGGTCGGCCAGCAGCGGCATCGCCCAGGGCTGGGCCAGCAGCGCCAGCGCCGACAGCGGCTCCGCCGAGGGCGCGTCGGGCGTCAGGAAGGGCAGCGCGGCCCCGGCCACCGCCGCGACGAGGCCCGCCAGGGCGGCGCGGCGCGCGTCGGCGCGCGAGGGCACCCGGTGCCCCAGCCCGGCGTAGACGGAGCCGACCGCCACGCCCACGGCGAAGACCGCCAGCAGCAGGGTCGCCCCCTCGCTGTCGGTGCCCAGCGTTTCCCGCGCGATGGCCGGGAACTGCGCCATGACGACCGCGCCGACGCCCCAGAAGACGGAGATGCCGTAGATCGCCAGCATCGACACACGGTCCTGCGCGGTGGCGCGCAGAACGCGCAGGGTGACCGACACCGGGTTCAGCCCGACGCGCACCGACGGGTCGGCGTTGCCCGCCCGCGGGATCAGCAGCGACGCCGCCAGCCCACCCAGCGCCGTCGCCCCCAGCAGCCCCGGAAGCGCCAGCGGGTGGGCCAGGGCGAGCGAGCCGCCGGCGATGGTGCCCAGCAGGATCGCCACGAAGGTCCCGGCCTCCACCAGACCGTTGCCGGCGGTCAGTTCCTCCGGCTTCAGCAGGTCGGGGAGCAGGCCGTATTTGACCGGTCCGAAGACGGTGGAATGGGCGCCCATGCCGACCAGCGCGACGATCAGCACGCCGAGGTCGGCGCGCATGATGCCCCAGGCGGCGATCGCCATCAGGCCGATCTCCGCCACCTTCACCGCGCGGGCGATCAGCGTGCGGTCGAAGCGGTCGGCCAATTGCCCGGCGGTCGCCGAGAACAGCAGGAAGGGCACGGTGAAGGCCGCCGCGGCGAGCGTCGAGATCAGCGCGCCGTCGCCCGCCGTCCCCGCCATGCCGTAGACGGCCAACACCGCGATGGCGCCGCGCAGCACATTGTCGCCGAAGGCGCCCAGGAACTGCGTCACGAACAGCGGCAGGAAGCGCCGCGTCGCGAGAAGGCCGAGTTCGCTCATGGGGTCAGGCTCCCTTTCCGGTGGACAGGCCGCGCAGCAGCGCGTCGGCGACCGTCACGGCCAGCGTGCCGAGCGGGGCCGTCTGCCGTCCGTAAACGTGCGACTGGATGTTCAGGACGATGGCCCCGATGACGGTGTGGGCCAGCGCCTCGCGGTCGGCGTCGACGATGCTTCCCTCGGCGATGCCCTCGCCGACGATGGCGCACACCACGTCCACCGGAGTCTCCAGCCCGTCTGGAACCAAAGGCAGTGCGTCGTGCTGCGACAGCAGGAGGAAGCGCGCGCGGTCCGGCGCCGCCTCGGCCAGCCCGAAGGCCCAGGCGATGACGCGGCGCAGCCGCCCCGGCGCCGGACCGGTCCCCGCCGCCTCGCGCAGGTCGTGCGACAGGGCGGTGTATTCGGCGGCGAACAGGGCGGCGGCAAGATCCTCCTTGCTGGCCCAATGGCGGTACATCGCCCCCTCCGATACCCCGGCGGCGCGGGCGATGTCCTTGATGGTGGTCGCCTTCACCCCCTTCTGGGCGAACAGCGCGATGGCGGCGTCCCGGACCTTGTTGCGGGCATCGTTGCGGACATCTTTGGACATGGCGTTCCCGTTGGCGGCGGACATCATGAGTGAATGTTCACTCACATCCTGCACGGAACGGCGCGGTCCTGCAAGGGTGATGTGACGGCACCGCATCGTCGTGCGCTTTGCACCGCGGGTGCTTTTTTGGGCAAGATCGTTCGCACACACTCATGAAACACAGGGAATCAGGGACATGGTGAGGACGATCGACGGGACGGAGGCGCTGACGGCCGACATGACCGCGTGGCGGCGCGACCTGCACGCCCACCCGGAAACGGCCTTCGAGGAGGAGCGGACCAGCGATTTCGTGGCGGAGAAGCTGGCCTCCTTCGGGCTGGAGGTCCACCGCGGCCTCGCCAAGACCGGCGTGGTCGGCGTGCTGCGCAACGGCGAGGGGCCGGCGGTCGCCTTCCGCGCCGACATGGACGCCCTGCACATCCACGAGCAGACCAACCTGCCCCACGCCTCCCGCAATCCAGGGCGGATGCACGCCTGCGGGCATGACGGGCACACGGCGATGCTGCTGGGCGCCGCGCGCCACCTGTCGGCGCATCCGAACTTCCAGGGCACCATCGCCTTCGTCTTCCAGCCCGCGGAGGAGAACGAGGGCGGCGGGCGCGTGATGGTCGAGGACGGGCTGTTCGAGAAATTCCCCGTCGATCAGGTCTACGGCATGCACAACTGGCCGGGCCTGGAGGTCGGCAAGATCGCGTTGCGCCCCGGCCCGATCATGGCCGCCTACGACATCTTCGAACTGACCCTGACCGGCAAGGGCACCCACGCCGCCATGCCCCACCTGGGCACCGACACGATCCTGGCCGGCACCCAGATCGTCAACGCCTGGCAGACCATCGCCAGCCGCAGCGTTCATCCCGTCGATTCCGCCGTGGTCAGCGTCACGCAGTTCCACGCGGGCGATACGTGGAATGTCCTTCCCGCCACCGCCGTCCTGCGTGGAACCACCCGCACCTTCCGCAAGGAGGTGCAGGACATGGTGGAGCGGCGCATGGGCGAACTGGCCAAGGCCATCGCCGGCGGCTTCGGGGTCGAGGCGGAGATGCGCTACGAGCGCCGCTACCCCTCCACGGTGAACGAGGCCGGGGCGACCGAGCTGGCCCGCCGCGCCGCGGCCGGAGTCGTCGGCGAATCGGGACTGGACCTGGACCCGATGCCCAGCATGGGTGCGGAGGATTTCGCCTTCATGCTGCAGCAGCGGCCAGGCTGCTACGTCTGGGTCGGCGCCGGCCCGTCGGACGGCGGGCGGAACCTGCACAGCCCGCATTACGACTTCAACGACGCGGTCCTGCCGATCGGCCTCAGCTATTGGGTGCGTCTGGCCGAAACGGTGCTGCCACGCGCGGCGTGACGGCGGGCGAGATCCCCTCTCCCCTCCGGGGAGAGGGTTAGGGTGAGGGGGTTGCGCTTGTGCCGAACGCTCCGACACGCGCATCCCCCTCACCGGCTCTCAGCGGATGCCATAGGCATCCGCCTGCCGCCGTCAGCGCTGGCTTTCAGCCAGCGCGAGAGGCCCTACAGGCCATCCTCTCCCCAGAGGGGAGAGGGTTACAAATGCTCAAGGCGAACACTGCGGTCCAGCTTGTACAAACCACTCCTATCTCCCCATGGTTTGTGTATGAAACAGGAAAATTACCGCGTCCGCGCTATGGTAATTGCCCGGGTATGCAATTTGTCCCATGATCGGGCCGATTTCACCCGACAGACGTGGGACAAGGCACGGTGAAGGCGATAGAGAAGAAGACCGGTGTTCCTGGAACCGGCGGCATCTGGCAGCGGCCCGACTCCCTGTGGGAGGCCACGGCCCCGCCGCCGCCGGCCCTTCCGGTGCTCAAGGATGCGGTGGAGACCGACCTGCTGGTGATCGGCGGCGGCTTCACCGGCCTGTCGGCGGCCCTGCACGCCGCCGAATCGGGCAAGCGTGCCGTCGTCCTGGAGGCGTCGGAGATCGGGCGCGGCGCGTCCGGGCGCAACAACGGGCAGGTCATCCCGACCCTGACCCGCCCCGACCCCGAGGATCTGGTCGCCCGCTTCGGGCCGGAGCGGGGCGAACGCTTCGTCGCGCTGATCCGCGACAGCGCCGAGACCCTGTTCGCCCTGATCCGCCGCCTGGGCATCGACTGCGCGGCCGAGCAGACCGGCTGGGTACAGCCGGTCCATTCGCCGGGCCGCATCGCCATCGCCGAACGGCGGGCCAAGCAGTGGGGCAGCCGCGGCGCCCCGGTGGAGCTTCTCGACCGCGCCGGCATTTCGGACCTGCTGGGCACCGATGCCTATTACGGCGGCTGGATGAACCGCAGCGGCGGCCACATCAACCCGCTGGCGCTGGCCCGAGGGCTGGCCGGCAAGGCCGTCGAGGCCGGCGCGTCGGTCTTCATCAACTCCCCGGTCCTGTCGGTGGAGCGGCGCGGCGACCGCTGGATCGCCCGCACGCCGGACGGCACGGTGACCGCCCATGCCCTGGTGCTGGGCACCAACGGCTACGCCGCCGCGGTCTTCCCCGAAATCCGGACGGAGGTCGTGCCGGTCCTGTCCTGGCAGATGGCCACCCAGCCGCTGGACGAGGCGCAGCGGCGCAGCATCCTGCCGGGCCGTCAGGCGATGTCGGACACCCACGGCGACCTGCGCTTCATGCGCTACACCGCCGACCACCGGCTGGTCAGCGGCGGCGCGTTGCTGTTCCCCATCGACGGGGCGGACCGGTTGCGGCGCATCGTCGGCCTGCGGCTGGCCTCCATGTTCCCGACGTTGCGCGGCCTGCGGTTCGACCATGTGTGGAACGGCCGGATCGCCATGACCACCGACTACACCCCGCGGGTCCACCAGCTCGGCCCCAACGCCTTCACCTGGGCCGGCTGCAACGGGCGCGGCGTCGCCCTGTCCGTCTCGCTGGGGCGGGAGCTGGCCTACGCCGCGCTGGGCCGCGATCCCGCGGAGCTGGCCCTGCCGCTGACCGAGCCGCGCCCCCTGCCCTTCAACGACCTGCTGCAACGCATCGGTCCGTTCAAACTCCTGCAATACCGCTGGAACGACATCCGGGAAATCTGACGATGGCTGAAGACACCAAGGCGTCCGCCTCCGCACCCGCCGGCGCCCCCGACCACGCCACGCAGCTCCGCAACGCCTACGCGATGCGGGCCGCGTCCTACGCCCACATGTTCGACGTGCTGCGCGAGCGCTACGGCACCGACACGGCGCTGGACATCGGGCGCGAGGCGACCCGCCGCCTGGGTGAGGCGATGGGTGTGAAGTACGCGGCGCACGGCCCCGACGATTTGGCCGGCCTGTGCCACGCCTTCCTCGACGGCATCCCCAACCGCGATTCCATGTTCGCGCCGGAGATCAAGCGCTGCGACGGCGACGCGCTGGAGATTCATTTCCACCGCTGCCCCCTGAAGGAGGCGTGGCAGGCCCAGGGCAAGTCCGACGAGGATCTGGAGCTGCTCTGCAACATGGCCGGCGCCATCGACGGCGGCCTGTTCGAGGCGGCCGGCTTCGTCTTCCGCGGCGAGACCTGGAAGCCCGGCGACGAGGGCTGTTGCCGCCTGAAGGTCCTGCCCGGCCCGAAGGCCGCCTGATCCGCCGAGCATGCCTCCCAACCGTAAGACGCTGCCCAACACCGGCCTCGAAGCCGGCCTTCACAAGAAAGGTTCACCCGCGATGACCGCCCTGAAGACCGCCTCCCTCGCCGCCCTCATGACCGCCGCGCTGGCCGGCACCGCTTTGACCACCGGCACCGCCCTGGCCGCCGACACCGTGAAGATCGGCTACCAGCTGCCGCTGACCGGCGAGACCGCCCAGTACGGCCAGGACTTCCGCAAGGCCGCCGAGATCGCCCTGACCGAGTTCAACGCGTCCGGCAAGCCCTTCAAGGCCGAGATCGTCTTCGAGGACAGCCGCTCCGACGCCAAGGAGGGCACCAACATCGCCCGCAAGTTCGTGGACGACAAGGCGATCGTCGGCGTCCTGGGCGACTTCACCTCGGGCGTGTCGATGGCCTCGGCGCAGGTCTACAAGGACGCCGGGATGCCGCAGCTCTCGCAGACGGCCTCGCACCCCGACTACACCAAGATCTCCAAGTACCAGTTCCGCAACATCGCCACCCAGGCGCAGGAAGGCCCCTACAACGCCAAGTGGATGCTGTCCAAGGGCTACAAGAACATCGCCGTCATCGCCGAGCAGACCGACTGGGGCCAGTCCGTCGTCTCCGGCTTCACCGACGGCGTGAAGGCCAACGGCGGCACGGTGGTCTTCTCGGAGTTCTTCAACCGCGGCCTGAAGGACTACCGCTCGCTGATCAGCAAGCTGGAGCGCGCGAAGCCGGACGCCATCTACACCGGCTTCTTCTACGAGGACGGCGCGCAGTTCCTGCGTCAGGTGCAGCAGCTCGGCATCAAGACGCCGGTCTACTCCACCTCGGCCGCCTACAGCCCCAAGCTGATCGAGCTGGCCGGCGAAGCGGCGGAGGGCGTGCACCTCACCTCCAACTTCCTGCCGACCGACCCGGCCCCGCACATCCAGCATTTCGTGACGGAGTGGAAGGCCGCCTCCAACGGCGCGGTTCCGGGCCAGTTCCCGGCCCAGGCCTATGACGCCGTGCGCATCATGCTGGCCGCGGTCGAGAAGGCCTACCCGAACCCGACCCGCGAGAAGGTGCGCGACGCCCTGGCCGAGACCAAGGACTTCGCCGGCGTGACCGGCAAGACCAGCTTCAGCGCCGACCGCGAGGCCGAGAAGGAGCTGGTGAAGGTCGAGGTCAAGGGCGGCGCCTTCGTGCCGGTCGCCGACTGAGCGGCGCGCCCCCTTCCGACCCGATAGCCTAACGATCTCCAGCAAACGGCCCGCATGATCGACCCATACTACCTCCAGCAGCTCGCCATCGGGCTGTCGCTGGGGATGACCTACGCGCTGATGGCGATCGGCTTCACGCTGATCTTCGGCGTGCTGAACGTCGTCAACTTCGCCCATGGCGAGGTCTACACGCTGGGCGCCTTCGCCGGGCTGGTGCTGATTTCCGCGACGGCCCCGCCGATCTTCGCGGTGATCTTCATCGCCCTGGCGATCGGCGCCATGGCCGGATTCTCGCTGGAACGGATCGCCTTCAAACCCTTCCGCCGCTTCACCGACGAGGCGTCGCTGAAGTCGCGGGCGATGCGCGAATCCACCCTGCTCTCCTCGCTCGCCGTGTCCATCGTGGTGCGCGAGGCGCTGGAGATCGTGTTCGGGTCGCAGATGCGCTCCGTCCCGTTCGAGTATCTCATCAACACGCCGGTGCGGATCGGGCCGGTGATCCTGGTGACCGGCGACTTCATCATCTTCGGCGTCGCCGCGGCGATGCTGATCGGTCTCCAGTATCTGCTGACCCGCACCCGCATCGGCCTGTCGATCCGGGCGGTGTCGAACAACCCGCTGGGCGCCAAGTATGTCGGCATCGACACCGACCGCACCATCATCATGACCTTCGTCGTCGGTTCGATGATGGGGGCGGCGGCCGGCATCCTGACCGGGCTCTATTACGGCGCCATCTTCCCCGCCATGGGCTTCGTGCCCGGCATCAAGGCCTTCGTCGCCATGGTGATGGGCGGGCTGTCCTCGATCCCGGGGGCGGTGATCTGCGCCCTGATCCTGGGCATCTCGGAGAGCATGGCGACGACCTTCGTGTCGTCGGGCTGGTCGGACATGGTGGCCTACGGCTTCCTGATCCTGACCCTGATCTTCTTCCCCAACGGACTGTTCGGAGCGCGCCGTGAACGTGTCTGACCTGTCGGCGCCGCGCCGCGGGCAGGGCGCGCTGATTCCGCTCCTGCTCGCCCTGCTGGTCTTCGTCGGGCTGCCCGCCCTGCTGGCCGGCTTCGACCGCGGCTATTTCTACCAGATCGCCAATCTGGCGCTGATCTTCATCCTGCTGTCCGCCTCCATGCATCTGGTCACCGGGGTGGCCGGGCTGCTGCATCTCGGGCACGCCGCCTTCTACGGGGTGGGCGCCTACACCGCCGCCCTGCTCTCGACCAAGTTCGGGCTGGGCTTCACGGTGACCCTGCCGCTGTCCGGTCTGGTGGCGGCGCTGATCGCCTTCCTGGTGGCGCTGCCGACCATGCGGCTGGTCAGCATCTATTTCGCCGTGGCGACGCTGGCCATCGGGCAGATGCTCTATCTGGTCATGCTGAACTGGGTGGAGTTCACCAAGGGCCCCAACGGCATCATCGTCACCAAGGGGCTGGAGCTGTTCGGCTTCAGCCTGTCGGGCCGGCTCGCCACCTACTACACGGTGGCGACGGTGGTGGCGCTGTGCGTGCTGGCGATCGGGCGGCTCAGTCACTCCTACTACGGCAACGCGCTGCGCTCGATCCGCGAGGACGACCAGTGCGCCGACGCCATGGGCGTCAGCACGGCGCGCCTGAAGATGGAGGCCTTCACCCTGTCGGCCTTCTTCGCCGGGGTGGCGGGCAGCCTGTGGGCGCACATGACCGGCTACATCTCGCCGGGCGACTTCAAATTCTCCGAATCCATCCTGATCCTGGCGATGGTGGTGGTGGGCGGCCTGGGCAGCCTGCCCGGCGCGGTGATCGGCGCGCTTCTGCTGATCCTGCTGCCGGAGGGGCTGCGCGCCTTCGGCGACTTCCGCAACATCATGGTCGGTCTGGTGATGTTCCTGTCGATCCTCCTGCTGCCGAAGGGCCTGCTGGGCGAGGTTTCCGCGCTCCAGCTCGCGCGGCGCCAGCTGGGGGCGGCGTGGCGCAACACCGTGAAGGGCGAAGGGATCGGCTGGCGATGACCCATCTTCTCGACATCCGCAACGTCAGCCGCCGCTTCGGCGGCGTGCTGGCGGTCAACGACGTGACCGGCCATGTGGACGAGGGCGAGCTGGTCGGGCTGATCGGCCCGAACGGGGCGGGCAAGACCACCCTGTTCAACCTGATCTCCGGCTTCACGCCGCTGTCGTCGGGCACCGTCGCCTTCGACGGCCGGACCATCAGCGGGCTGAAGACCAACCAGGTGGCGCGGCTGGGCATCAGCCGCACCTTCCAGAACCTGCGCGTCTTCCCCAACATGTCGGTGTTCGACAACGTGTCGGTGGGGGCCGTGGGCGCGCTGCCGCAGGGGGCGCTGGGCGCGCTGTTCGGCTCCCTCGCCGGGGGCGGCGCCCGCTCCGCCGAGATCAGCCGCCGCACCTGGGAGGCGCTGGAGGCCGTCGGCCTGACCCATGTGGCGGGCGAACTGGCGGCCAACCTGCCCTACGGCCAGCGCAAGTATCTGGAGATCGCCCGCGCGCTGGCGATGCAGCCGCGCTTCCTGATCCTGGACGAGCCCGCCGCCGGCCTGAACGACACCGAAACACGCGCGCTGGCCGACTTCATCAAGCGGCTGCACGGCACCGGGCTGACCATCATGCTGGTGGAGCACGACATGACCCTGGTCATGAGCATCTGCCAGCGCATCCTGGTGCTCGCCTCCGGCCGCAAGATCGCCGACGGCCCGCCCGACGCCATCCGCCGCGATCCGGCGGTCCTGGAAGCCTATCTGGGGGTGGAGGCATGACCCAGCCGCAAGCCAACGGCCCGATCCTCGCGATCGAGAACCTGCACGTCACCATGGGACCGCAGGAGATCCTGCACGGCATCGACCTGACCGTGGCGCAGGGCGCCATCGTCGCCGTGCTCGGCTCCAACGGCGTCGGCAAGACGACGCTGATGCGGGCGATCTCGGGCGTCTACCGGGCGAGCCGGGGCGGCATCGCCTTCCGCGGCGAGCCCATCGCCAACCTGCCCGCCCACCGCATCGTCAAGCTCGGCCTGTCCCAGGCCCCGGAGGGCCGCCAGATCTTCTCCAACATGAGCGTGCGGGAGAATCTGGTGCTCGGCGGCGGCGACATCGGGCTGGGGGAACTCGACCGGATGCTCGACATGTTCCCGGTCCTGCGCGAGCGGCTGCGCCAGAACGCCGGGTCGCTGTCGGGCGGCGAGCAGCAGATGCTGTGCATCGCCCGCGCCCTGATGCGCCGTCCCGCCCTGCTTCTGCTCGACGAGCCGTCGCTGGGGCTGGCCCCGATGGTGGTCGCGCAGATCTTCGATCTGGTGCAGCGCATCCGGGCGGAGGGCGTGTCGATCCTGCTGGTCGAGCAGAACGCCCGCGCCGCCCTGCGGGTCGCCGACCACGCCGCGGTGATGGAGGACGGGCGGATCGTGCTGGCCGGTCCGGCCGCCCAGCTGCGCGACGATCCCCGCATCGCCGAAGCCTATCTCGGCGGCCACGCGCATTGACGGCTATCTGACACGGGAGACACCGATGACCGAACCGACCGACACGCCCGCGGCCAAGCCGGCAATGGGCATGCTGGAGCGCCGCGGGATCGAGGCGGCGATCCTGAAGCCGGTCTACGAGGAGATGGCCGCCCGGCTGGGCGAGGCGGTGGCGCAGGAGATCCTGGGCGCCGCCATCACCCGCGCCGCCGTCGAATCCGCCGCGGCCTTCGCCGCCACCGAGCCGAACGGCACCAGCCTCAAGAGCTTCGCCGACCTGCAGCCCCTGTGGACCAAGGACGACGCGCTGCGGCTGGAGGTGCTGCACCAGGACGAGACGCGGTTCGACTACAACGTCACCCGCTGCCGCTACGCCGAGATGTACCGGGAGATGGGGCTCGGTCCCATCGGCCACCTGCTGTCCTGCAACCGCGACGCCGCCTTCTGCACGGGCTACGACCCGTCGATCAAGATGGAGCGGACGCAGACGATCATGCAGGGCGCCAGCCATTGCGACTTCCGCTACAGCGTGGACAAGCCGGAAGGCTGACGAGGACAAGCCCGAAACGGCGACGGCCCGGCGTGAGGAACGCCGGGCCGTCGTTTTTTCAGGACGGGATTCGGTTCGTCAGGCCGCCGCCGTCGCCACCGGCTGAAGACCGCGGGTCAGCTGGGTGAAAACCTCGCGGAACCGCCCCTGGGCGACGTCGGCCTCGGCAAAGCGGACATGGACCGCCGCCTTGTCGATGGCCCGCACCTCGAAGGCGACGGACAGGCCGAAGCGGTCGAGCCGCAGCGTGCCGCGGTCGCCCACGCCAAGGCCGCCGATCCCGCTCAGCATCGCGCCGCCGTTCGACAGGTCGGTCAGGGTGCCGGACTGGTCGCGCCCATGCACCACGGCGCTGCAGGACTCGTTCACCCGGTAGCGCGGGCTGCGGCGGCGGTCGGCGTCGGTCGTGGAGGTGCGGACGACGCGCACCAGCACGCGGCGCAGCTCGTCGATGCTGTTCGCCACCTCGTCCGAACCGGCCCGCACGCCCGACGCCTGGGACCCGGTCTGGTCGGCGTCGCTGGAGACGGCCGCGATGCGCACCGACACCTCCTGCGCGGCGTTGGAGGTCTCCACCACGTTGCGGCTGATTTCCTGGGTGGCGGCGGCCTGCTCCTCCATCGCCGCGGCGATGGCGCTGGAGATCTGGTCGATCTCGCCGATGGTGTCGCCGATCTCCGCCACCGCGCCCACGGCGGTGCTGGTCACCCCCTGGATTTCCGCGATCAGGCGGGTGATCTCCTCGGTCGAGCGGGCGGTCTGGTTGGCGAGGTTCTTCACCTCCTGCGCCACCACGGCGAAGCCCTTGCCGGCCTCGCCCGCGCGCGCCGCCTCGATGGTCGCGTTCAGCGCCAGCAGGTTGGTCTGGCTGGCGATGTCGGTGATCAGCTTCACCACCTCGTCGATGCGGCCGACCGCCTCGGAGAGGGACTGGATGGTGCCCTGGGTGCGCTGGCCGTTCTCCACGGCGCGGCGGGTGACCGCGCTGGAATGGGCGATCTGGGCGGAGATCTCGCGGATCGAGGCCGCCAGCTCCTCGGTCGCCGCCGCCACGGTCTGGGCGTTGGCCAGCGCTTCCTCCGCCGCCGCGGCGACGTTCTGCGCGTTGATGCTGACCCGCTCGGCCGAGGTCGCCATGGCGTCGGCGTCCTGGGCCATGCCGCCGGTGCGCAGGGCCACCTGCTCCACCGCGTGGCTGGCCTCGCGCTCCACCGTCTCGGCCATGGCCTGGAGGGCGGTGATGCGCTCCTCCTCCGCCTGGCGCTGGCGCTCCGCGCGCTCCTGGATGGAGTAGCTCAGCTTCGCCTTCACGGCGCGGATCTGCGACCGGATGCGGGCGAACTCCGCCACGCCGGAGCTGGGGACGTTGGTCATCAGGTCGCCGCGGGCGATGGCGTCGAGATGGGTTTCGACCAGCCCGAGCGGGCGCCGGACCGTGCCGAGCACGCTGAGCGTGCCGACGCCGGCCACCAGCAGGCCGAACAGCATCAGCCCGCTGAAGATCTCAACGCTGTCGCTGCCGGTCACGCTCAGCCAGCCAAGGACCATGATGGTCAGCAGCAGAAGGCCGGTGGTCGCCAGGATGCGGCCGGCGATGCTCGACGCCAGGTCGCCCAGCCAGACCCCGAAGCCGCGGCGGACGATCTGACCGTCCAGCAACCCGTACTGCTGGCCGCGCCCGGCGCGGATCTCGGCGTAGATGCGCTCCGCCTCCGCCACCGCCTCGCGGGTCGGCTTGGTGCGGATCGAGATGTACTCCGTCACCACGCCCTTCTCGGTGATCGGGGTGACGTTCGCCTTGACCCAGTAATGATCGCCGCTTTTCGACCGGTTCTTGACCAGCCCCTCCCACGGCCTGCCGTCCTTGATGGTTTCCCACAGGTTGGCGAAGGCCGCCGGGGGCATGTCCGGATGGCGCACAAGATTGTGAGGTGCGCCGAGTAATTCCGTTTCTGAGAAACCGCTAATATCAACAAATGCTTTATTGACGAACGTGATCTTGCCGCGGGTGTCGGTCCGCGACACAAGCAGCATGTCGTCGGCCATTTCGATTTCGCGGTTCGTAACCGGTCCATTGTCGCGCATAAGCCAGCACCCCGTCGCGGAGAACACGCACAAACACTACTTAAGTGCTACTTCTACTGTATTAATGGCCGAAAAACATCACCATATTGTCGCACCGCCGCCGGCCATCTTCGGGCTCGCCCGGGCCGGCGCCAACCCGCTAGACCGCTGCAAACGCTGGGAAAATCATCGATTTATCTTGCATTTTAGGCGTATTCGCAGCGCTGCCGCCCCGTATTGTGGATTCTACGGAGTCCGCCCCGATCCCGGGTGGACGGCGGGGGGCCGGCCGCCGATCCCGCGGGTTGCGGCGGGATGACGGGGACGGCACCATCCTGCACGCGCACCGTTGGAACGGGCACTCACCTCAAACCACGACAGGACAGCCACGATGACCGACACCGCCAAGCCCGTCCGCCTTCTCGGCCTTTCCGGAAGCATCCGCCGCCACTCCCACTGCACCGCGGTGCTGAAGACGCTCGCCGACTCGCTGGGCGGCAAGACGGGCGGCAAGGCGGAGATGACGCTCTTCCCGCTGAACGACATTCCGCCCTACGATCCCGACCTGGACGCGGAGAACACCCCCGCCCCGGCCACCGCGCTGCGCGACGCCATCGGCGCGGCCGACGGGCTGGTCGTCATTTCCCCGGAATACAATTACGGCATGTCGGGCGTTCTGAAGAACGCGCTGGACTGGGCGTCGCGCCCGGCCATGAAATCGCCGGTGCGGGGCAAGCCGATCCTCATCATGACCGCCTCCCCCGCCTTCACCGGCGGCGTGCGCGCCCAGCACGAGATGCGCGAGACGCTGTCCGGCATGATGGGCCGGGTCATCGCCCGCCCGCAGGTGGTCATCGGCATGGTGCACGACAAGATCAAGGACGGCCGGCTGACCGATCAGGCCGCGCTGGACTTCGCGCTGGCCGCCATCGACGATCTGCTGGCGGAAGTCGCCCTGCTGCGCGGCGCCAAAGGCGCCTGACTCTCCGGGAGGAAGGGCCGGGAGGAAGGGCCGGGCGCGCGGGGCTGCCGCGCAAAGACCG
Organism: Azospirillum sp. TSH58; assembly: GCF_003119115.1. NCBI lineage: Bacteria > Pseudomonadati > Pseudomonadota > Alphaproteobacteria > Rhodospirillales > Azospirillaceae > Azospirillum > Azospirillum sp. TSH58. The sequence goes on along the minus strand of NZ_CP022363.1, from coordinate 781,036 downwards.
ATGGGGCTGGCCGAAGCGTGTCAATATTAGTATATCAGCACGCTTCATTCACGGTCCCCAGTGTCGATCATGCCCCTGACCCTCCATCTGCTGCCGCTCGCCGCCACCGTCGCCCTTCTGGTGTCGCGGCGCGTGAGCATGCTGACCGCCGGAACCGCGGGGATGGCGCTGGCCGCCGGGGTGCTCATGGCGGCCCTGATGGTGGCGCAGCCCGGCGGCATCGCCGCTCCGGACTGGACGGCCCGGCTGCCCGCGCTGCTGCCCACCGTGGCGCTGAAGGCCGGGGAAGGGGCGTGGCTGGCGTGGCACGCCATGTCGATCATCGCGGCGGGCCTGCTGTTCCACCGCGCCTTCGAGGCGCGCGCCGTCAAGGCCGAGGCCCGGAGCGAGGCGAAGACCCCGGCCGAGCGCCGCCGCGCCGTCTTCGTCGCCTGCCTGCTCGCCGGTCCCTTCGCCGAGTCGGTGACGGGGTTCGGCGTCGGGCTGGTGGTGGCGCTCGCCATGCTGCGCCCGCTGAACCTGCCGCCGGCCCACGCCGCGGCGCTGGGCCTGTTCAGCCAGATGCTCGCCCCCTGGGGCGCTCTGGGCGTCGGCACGCGGGTCGGGGCGGAGCTGATCGGGGTGTCCTTCACCGAGCTGGGGACGGCCAGCGCCGCCCTGATGGTGGTGGTGCTGCCCAGCCTTCTGCTGGTGTTCTGGCGGCTGATCCACGGCGCCGGGCTGACCTCCAGCCCGACCGACCGGGCGAGGGATCTCGCCCTGATGCTGGCGCTCGCCGGGCTGCTCTGGCTGACCAACCGCTTCGTGGCGCCGGAGCTGGGCGGCGGGCTGGCGACGGCGGTGCTTCTGCTGGCGGTGGAGGCGCGGCGGCTGCCGCGCGACGCCGCCGGGCTGTCGCGCCTGCTCGCCCTGCTGTGGCCCTATGTGGTTCTGGTCGGCGGGCTGATGGCGACGCGGCTGGTGCCGCCGCTGTCCGACTGGACGGCCAACTGGCTGGTGCTCGACCCGTTCGGCGGGCTGGCGCCGATGCCCCTGCTGCGCCACCCCTCGACGTGGCTGGTCGCCATCGCCCTGGTCATGCTGGCGGGCCTGCCGGGCGGACGCGCCCTTGCGGTTGTGGGACCGGCCCTGCGCGCCGCGCTGGTGCCAATGGCGGCGACGCTGGTCTTCGTGGAGCTGGCCGCCTTCATGGCCGCCTCCGGCGGGGCGACGGCCTTCGGGCAGGCGTGGCAGGCGATGGCGGGCTCCGCCGCCGTGCTGGCGGTGCCGGTGCTGGGGGCGGCGACGGGGATGCTGACCGGCTCCAACACAGCGTCGAACGCCCTGATGATGCACATCCAGGTCAATCTGGCGTCGGGCAGCGGCCTGCCGATGATCGCCGCCGCCGCGATCCAGGTGGTCGCCGGCAGCGTCTGCACGCTGCTCACCCCGGGCCGGATCGTTCTGGCCTCCAGCCTCCTGGGGCTGACCAAGGCGGAATCCGCGATCTACCGGCTGGCGCTGCCCATCGGCCTCGCCTCCACGGCGTCGCTGCTCGCCGTCGTCACCGCCTGGGTCTGGCTGGTGTAGGGGTCAGTCCTGGGGTTCCGGTTCCGCCGCGCGGTCGGGGAACAGCTCCTCCACCCGCACGCCGGACTCCCGGCAGATGCGGGCCAGCCGGTCGGAGGGAAGGGCGTCGGTCACGAAGGTGTGGACCTGCGAGATGTGGCCGATGCGCACCGGGGCGGTGCGCTCCAGCTTGCTCCGGTCGGCGACTAGGATGACGTGGCGGGCGTTCGCCATGATCGCCTGCGACACCCGCACCTCGCGGTAGTCGAAGTCGAGCAGCGCCCCGCTCTCGTCGATGGCCGAGGCGCCGATCACCGCGAAGTCGGCCATGAACTGGTTGAAGAAGTCGATGGCGGCCTCGCCGACGATGCCGCCGTCCGACCGCCGCACCACCCCGCCGGCCACGATCACCTCGATGTGCGGCTCGGGGCGCAGCAGGTTGGCGACGTTGATGTTGTTGGTGATGACCACCAGCCCGCTCCGCCCCTGGAGGGCGCGGGCCACCTCCTCCGTCGTCGTGCCGATGTTGATGAAGAGGGAGGAGCTGTCGGGCACCAGCTCCGCCGCGCGGCGGCCGATGGCCCGCTTCTCGTCCTGGGCGATCAGCCGCCGCGCCTCGTAGCCGAGATTCTCGACCCCCGACCCGGCGACGGCACCGCCATGAACGCGCTGGAGCAGGCGGCGGTCGCACAGCTCGTTCAGGTCCTTGCGGATGGTCTGCGGCGTGACGTTGAAGCGGGCGGCCAGATCGTCGACCAACACGCGCCCCTGCGTGCGGGCGAGCGCCAGGATGTCGGTCTGACGGGGAGTCATGATGTCCATGGCGGCATTCAAGCGGACCGCCGCTTCGCCGGCAAGTTCATTCGAAAGCGAGGTGGCACACTTCAGCCCTGTCCTCAGAGCCTTTGCCCGTCGGCACCGAAGAGATGCGCGGTTTCGCCCCGCAGGTTCAAGCGCAAGCGCTCGCCCGCCGCCACTGGCCGGTCGCCGTCGAGCCGGACCAGAAGCCGCTGCCCGTCCTCCAGCGCGGCGTGGCAATGGGTTTCCCCGCCCAGCCGCTCCACGGCCAGAACGGTGGCAAGCAGCCCGACCCCGCCATCGGCCAACCCCACATGCTCCGGCCGCACGCCCAGCGTCAGGGGCGTGCCCGCCGGGGGTGCCGAACCCTCCACGGCGACGTCCAGCGGCGCCCCGCCGGGCAGCCACACCCTCACCGACCCGTCCACCCGCCCTTCCGAGACGACATCCAGGAAATTCATGGCCGGCGACCCGATGAAACCGGCGACGAACCGGTTGCGCGGCCGGTGGTACAGCTCCAGCGGCGTGCCGGCCTGCTCCACGCGTCCGGCGTTCAGCACGACGATGCGGTCGGCCAGGGTCATCGCCTCCACCTGATCGTGGGTCACATAGATCATGGTGGCGCGGAGATCCTCCTTCAGCTTGGCGATCTCCAGGCGCATCTGCACGCGCAGGCCGGCGTCGAGGTTGGACAGCGGCTCGTCGAACAGGAAGACCTGCGGCTCGCGCACGATGGCCCGGCCGATGGCGACGCGCTGGCGCTGGCCGCCGGACAGGTCGCGCGGCTTGCGGTCGAGCAGGTCCTCGATCTGAAGCAGGCGGGCGGCGGCGCGCACCCGCTCCGCGATGGTCCTCTTGTCGGTCCGCGACAGGGTCAGGCCGAAGGCCATGTTGTCGTAGGCCGTCATGTGGGGATAGAGCGCGTAGGACTGGAAGACCATGGCGATGCCGCGCGCCGCCGGCGGCCGGTCATTCACCCGCTGCCCGCCGATGGACAGATCCCCGCCGCTCGGCTCCTCCAGCCCGGCGATCAGGCGCAGCAGGGTGGACTTGCCGCAGCCGGACGGGCCGACGAAGGCGACGAACTCGCCGTCCGCGACCTCTAGGTCGACGCCATGGATGACCTCGATCCGCCCGAAGCTCTTGCGCACCCCGCGCAGCGTGACCTCCGCCATCGCCCTAACCCTTCACAGCACCGGCCGTGAGGCCGGAGACGATCCGCCGCTGGAACAGCAGCACCAGCCCGATCAGCGGCACCGTCACCACCACCGACGCCGCCATGATCTGGCCCCAGGGCAGCTCGTACTGGCTGGCCCCCGACATCAGCGCGATCGCCACCGGCACGGTGCGCGCGTCGTCGGTCAGGGTGAAGGTCAGGGCGAACAGGAATTCGTTCCAGGCGGCGATGAAGGCCAGCAGCCCGGTCGCCGCCAGCGCCGGCCCCATCAGCGGCAGGAACACCCGCGTCACGATCACGAAGGGGCCGGCGCCGTCCACCATGGCGGCCTCCTCCAGCTCCTTCGGCAATTCGCGCATGAAGGTGGTCAGCACCCAGACGGTGAAGGGCAGCGTGAAGATCAGGTAGGACAGCACCAGCGAGCCGATCCGGTTGTAGAGGCCAAGCCAGCGCACCAGCTCGAACAGGCCCGACAGCACGGCGACCTGCGGGAACATCGACACGCCCAGCACCACGAACAGCAGCAGCCCCCGCCCGCGGAAGCGCACCCGTCCCAGCGCGTAGGCGGCCAGCACCGCCAGCCCGAGCGACAGCGCGACCACCGCCGAAGCGGCCAGCAGGGAGTTCAGGATGTTCCGCCCGAAGGGCTGCTCCCGGAAGATCGCCGCGTAGTTCGCCAGCGAGGGCTGCGACGGCCAGGCCTCCACCGTGAACAGCGCGCTGCCCACCTTCAGCGATGTGACGATGGCCCAGACGAAGGGAAACACCGCCCAGACGACGATCCCCAGGACCAGAAGGGCGAAGGCGATGCGGCCCACGGTGCGTTTCAGGCCCATCCCCCTCACCTCCCCGCATCGACGCGCACGCGGCCCAGCGTCACCGCCAGGACCGTCGCCGCCGCCAGCACCAGGACCAGCATCGTTGCCGCGGCGGAGCCGTAGCCGATGTCCTGGAAGTCGATCAGATACTGCCGGGCGTAGACCGACATCGACATGGTGGACCGGCTGTTGCCGGTCAGCACATACATCAGGTCGAACACGCGCAGCGCGTCCAGGGTGCGGAACAGCACCGCCACCATCAGCGCCGGGCGGATCAGCGGCAGGGTGATGCGGAAGAACACCTTGACCGGATGCACCCCGTCCACCCGCGCCGCCTCGTAGAGGTCGCGGGGGAGCATCTGGAGGGCGGCCAGGATCAGCAGCGCCATGAAGGGCGTGGACTTCCACACATCCACCGCGATCACCACCGGCAGCGCCAGATCGGGATCGGCGGTCCAGGCCCTCGGCTCGGCGATCAGCCCCAGCCCCATCAGGATCGCGTTCACCACCCCGTAGAGGTCGTGGAACATCCACCCCCACATCTGGGCCGACACCACGGTCGGGATCGCCCAGGGGATCAGCACGGCGGCGCGCAGCAGCCCGCGTCCCGGCAGATGCGCGTTCAGGATCAGCGCGATGCCCAGCCCCAGCGCCGTCTCGATCCCCACCGACACCACGGTGAAGACCAGCGTGTTCCACACCGCCCGCCACCAGACGGGATCGCGCATCAGCCACAGGTAGTTGTCCAGCCCAACCCCCTGGAAGCCATCCAGCGTGGCGAGCGTCGCGTCGGTGAAAGAGAAGAAGACGGTGCGGACCAGCGGCCATCCCGCCACCCCCGCCAGAACGACCAGCATCGGCAGCAGGAACAGCCACGCCGCCCGGCGCCTCTGCCGTTCCAGGCTGGACTGCGGAAGACCGCTCACCAGCGCCCTCCCCGGCTGATGCGGACGAGAGCCTCCGTCAGGTCCGGCAGCATCGCCTTGGCGTCGCGGCGTCCGGTCAGCACCTCATGGACGTTGGCGTAGAACTCCGCGGACACCTGATTGTAGCGCATGCCCGTCGCCTGGGCCGGGCGGTTGACCGCGTTGGCGATGGAGTCGGCCAACGCCGCGAAGAAGGGGTTGGCGGCCACCACCTCGGCATCCTCGTAGAGCGCGGGAATGGTCGGGTTGGAGGCGCCGTGGATCGCCCGGCGCTTCTGCTCGACCACACCGGTCAGGTGCAGCGCCAGGTCAGCGGCCTCGTCCGCATGGGCGGAGAATTTGCTGACCGCCAGCAACTGCCCGCCCAGCGTGGACGTGTGGCGCCCGTCCGGCCCGCCCTTGGGCAGCGGCACCACGGCGACCTTGCCGCCGACCGCGCTGTCCGCCGCGTTGACCAGTGTCCAGGCGTAGGGCCAGTTGCGCATGAAGACAGCGTTGCCGGACTGGAAGACGCCGCGCGCCTCTTCCTCCATGTAGTTCAGCACGCCGGGCGGGCTGATCGAGCCGACCCAGCCGCGGGCCATGGCCAGCGCCTCGGCGGCGCGCGGGTTGTCGATGGTGATGGCGCCGTCCGGGTCCACGATGGTGCCGCCGTTGCGGCTGGCGACCCATTCCAGCGCGTTGACGGTGAGCCCCTCATAGGCGCGGCCCTGCCAGACATAGCCCCACATGCGGTCGCGCCCGGCGGCGCGTTCCGCCCGCTGGATCAGGGCGGCGGTGTCCTGAAGCTCCTCCCAGGTCTGCGGCACCGGGCGCTCGTGGGCCTCCAGCAGATCCTTGCGGGCATAGAGGACCCCGGCGTCCGCGAACCAGGGCATCGCGACCAGCCGACCCTTCACCGTCGCGGCTTCGATCATCGCCGGAAGATGCCGGCGGACGATGTCCGGCCCGGCGCGGTCCTTCAGATCGATGAAGTAGTTTCCGAGGATGCCCGGCCAGACCACGTCGATCTGGAAGACGTCGATGTCCGGCGAGCCGGCGGCGAGAAGCTGCTGGTAGAGCGCCAGCTGCTCGCTCGCCCCCTTGGGCGGGGAGACGAAGCGGACCTCGTTCCCGCTGCGCCGCGCCCACTCCTGCGCGCCGTCGCGGCACAGGTCGAAGCTGATGCCGAGCCCGCTGCAGGCCAGAGTCACCGTCGCCCCGGCGGCGGGCAGCGCCGAAAAGGCCGTCAGCACCCCAGCCAAGAGCAACGCGCACCGCCGCGCCATGAATGCCCACCCGTTTCCGGTTCATCCTGGCCCGGTTCACCAGGTCCGGATGGGAAACTCCAATGGCCGCGGTCGAGTTCCCTGGCGCTTATGCCCCGGCCCGTCAGGCGGGCGTGACGGCGTCGCGGCGGCAGTGCAGCAGGCTGAACAGGCCGAAGGGCGGCACGGTCTGCAACTCCTCCACCTTCAGGCGGGAGCCGGACATCAGCGTGTCCAGCGTGAAGTCGGGACGCCAGCCCAGCTTCTTGGAGAAGGGCGCCATCCAGTTCTCCACCGAGCGGCGGATGCCCGGCTTGTCGGCGGCGAAGTGGTTGACGATCAGGATGTCGCCGCCGGGACGGCAGACGCGCTCCAGCTCGTTCATGGTGCCCTGCGGGTCGGGGACCACCGTCATCACATACATGGCGACCACGAGGTCGAAGCTGCCGTCGGCGAAGCCCAGCTTGCCGGCGTCCATCTCCAGCAGCCCTTCCACATTCTCCAGCCGCTCGCGGTCCACCCGGTCCTGGGCGACGCGCAGCATCTCGGAGGACAGGTCGATGCCGACCACGCGGTTGTCCTTGCGGTAGTCGGACAGGGAGATGCCGGTGCCGACGCCCACCTCCAGAACGCGCAAGCCGCCCCGCCGGTTGATCCACTTCACGGCGGCGTGCCGGCCGGACGCCAGCAGGTTCCCGAAGACGGGGTCGTAGAAGCGCGCGTAGCGCCGGTAGGCGGCGCGGATGGAGTCGGCGTCCATTGGGTCTCCCTCACGATTCCTGGCGCAGGATTTTCGGCCGCGACCATAGCGGCCTTTCGCAGCACAGGAAAGCCGCAGCGCGCCCCCATGTTCCATGCCGCAGCACAGTTCCGTGTCCGTTTCGGAGCGTCATCACATGTGCGGCACGGATGTTGACACCACCATCAACATGACTCATGGTGCTTCCGCGACCACCCCAAACAAGGGATGCCCCCGTGGCCCATGAGATGAGCGGCGAGGAGCTGCGCCGCTACCGCGAGCAGCGCGGCATGAACCAGCAGGCTCTCGTCGGCTGGCTGAACGAACGGCTGAACCGGCGCTACGACCGCGCCAAGATCTCCCGTTGGGAAACCGGGGCGGAGCGGATTCCGCAGATCGTCGCGGGCGCCCTGAAGACCGCGACGGAGCCGGTGGGAATCCCCGCGGCGGCGGCGGTGCGGGCGGCCCCGGTGGTGTTCTGCGCCGCCAACCAGAAGGGCGGGGTCGCCAAGACGACCACCTGCGTCAATGTCGCGTGGCTGCTCGCCATGTCGGGGCGGCGCGTGCTGCTGATCGACTGCGACCCGCAGGCCAACGCCACCGTGCATCTGGGCGTCGATCCGCACGAGCGGGAGCTGGCCAAGGCGACCCTGACCCACGCGCTGAAGGCCAGCCGCCCGATGAAGGAGTTCATGACTCCGGTCTGCGACGGGGCGTTCGATCTGCTGCCCTCCTCCATCTCGCTGGCAGCGACCGACCGGGAGCTGCTGCGCCAGCCCAACGGCACGCTGATCCTGCGCGCCAAGATCGCGCAGCTCGCCGGCCAGTACGACTTCGTGGTTCTGGACTGCCCGCCGCATCTGGGCGAGCTGACCGTCTCGGTGCTGAACGCCGCCGACCAGCTGCTGATTCCGACCCAGACGGAGATGCTGTCGATGATGGGCATCCCGCAGCTGTTCGAGACCATCGCCGGCGTGCGCGAGCTGGTGAATCCGCGCCTGCAGATCCTCGGCGTCCTGCCGACCATGTACAGCCCGCGCCGCCTCCAGGACGAGACGGTGATGAAGGAGCTGCGCGAGCTTGCCGCGGCGGAGCAGCTCCGCCTCTTCTCGCCGGTCAAGCGGGCCGCCGACTATTCCAAGAGCGTGATGGCCGGGCGCCCCGGCCTCGCCTACAACCCGAACTCCGCGGGCGCGGAGAGCTACCGCGAGATCGCGGACTCCCTGCTCGCCCTCGCCGGGGAGGAGATGCGCCATGGCGCGTAAGCTCGACACCTCCAACGCCGGCCTGTTCAAGCGGGCGCTCAGCCGCACCGGCAGCGGCGGGGGCAGCAACGCCGCCCTGTTCGGCCTGTCCGGCAAGATGCGCCACCGCGAGATTCCGCTGGATCAGGTCGAACCGAACCCCGACCAGCCGCGCCGCAACGCCCGCGGGGCCGACATCGCGGCGCTGGCCGCGTCGATCGGCGAGCGGGGCCTGCTGCAACCGATCAACGTGCGGGAGGTCGCCCCCGACCGCTTCCAGATCGTGGCGGGGGAGCGGCGCTACTGGGCCTTCCGTACGCTGGAACGGGAGACCATTCCGGCGCTGGTCATCGACACCGACGACGTGCAGGCGCTGGCCCTGATCGAGAACGCCCAGCGCGTCGACCTGCACCCCATCGACCTCGCCCTGACGCTCGCCAAGCTGATCGGCGACAAGGGGCTGACGCAGGAGCAGGCGGCCGTCCTGATCGGCAAGTCCCAGGAGTATGTGGCCCGGCTGCTGGGCATTCTGCGCCTGCCCCCCCGCATCCTGGAGGAAGCCCCCGACCGGCCCACCGTCTCCGTCTCCCTGCTGATGGAGCTGGCGGAGCTGCCCGACGAGGAGGCCCAGTTCGCGCTCTGGGCGCGGGCCGGCAACGGCCTGACCGTGAAGGACGTGCGCGGCGCCAAGCAGGAGCGCAAGGCGGCCCGCACCGCCATCCCCTCCGCGGCACCCGCCCTGCGGGCGCTGCGCAGCAACGTGGACAAGATCCACAGCCTGCGCGCGTCGGGCCATGCGCTGGCCGAGGACCAGCGGCAGGAGCTGCGCGACCTGCGGGACGCCATCGACGCCCTTTTGCGCGAGTGACGGGGCAGCGGAGCGGCACGAAATAGAATTTTTTCGTCACACTTTCGTTTCGCTGGCAGTCACTAGACGGAACTCGACTCTTGCGTGACGCTTGGTCAATGTTACGCCATCCGTCTCCAAAAGGTGATGCCATGTCCGATACCGCCGTCGCCGACCCCGCCGACCCCGCCATCCAGTTGCCGGCCGTCCAGGCGCCGGCGGCGCCGTCCGCCCCCCCGCCGAGCGGCGCCGCCGTCATCCAGAACGAGCAGGGCAAGGCGAACTCCCTGCTGAACACCATCGCGGACAAGCTGGACCGGCTGGTCACGCTGACGGTGGTGACCGCGATCGCCGACATCGACGTGGTCCAGGACGACCCCAATCAGGTCGGCTTCACCTGCCGTCCGAAGTCCGGCACGACCATCGAGGCGTTCCAGACCCAGGTCAATCTGGTAACCGGCGACATCGAGAACCTGATCAGCCGCGATTTCGCGACCAACACCGCCTATCACAGCCTGACCGAGTTCCATCTCGCCCAGGTCACCAAGAGCAGCGACATCGTCAGCACCAACCTGAAGGCGATCCGCGACCTGGCCGTCCAGATCTCCGGCCGCACGGGCTGACGCGCCTCCGGAACGGCGGGGAGCCTTTCCTCTCCCTGCCGCCTCCCCGACGCTCCTCCCAACCCAGCGCCCCCAACCCAGCGCCCCCAACCCAGCAAGGTGGCCGATGTCCCAGTTCGTCGATCTGGCGCGCAACCTTCTCGCGCTCGAAATCAACACCGTGCTGAAAACCGGCATCTCGGCGGAGAAGATGCCGATGGCGGGCGACGCGCTGATCGATCTGGCGCAGGAGTATTATGTCTTCCTGTGCGAGGCGCTGGAGGTCTTCGGTAGCCGCGAGACGGCGATCCTCGCCCCCTGGGCCGGCCAGATATCGGACAGCTTCCATTGGGGGATGGCGCCGTTCGTCCCGCCGTCCGACGCCGCCCGGCCCGACCGCTACGACCCGTTCTTCTTCAGCCGCGACCTGCCCGGCAACGACCCCGCCCGCGGCACCACGCTGAAGGTCTTCGACGACCTGCGCGAGGTGGCGAGCTGGCTGCGCGAGATGACCGACCGCACCCTGGACGCCGCCCGGCAACCCGGCGCCACCGCCGACGTGGTGTCCGCCGCGGCGATGATCGACCAGGACACGCTGCCGATCCTGATGCGTATCCAGCGCAACTCCGACCAGATCAACGACGTGCTGCGGCGGCGCGGGCTGGACACCGTCAGCTATCTGCGCGGCATGGACGAGGAGGTCCGCCGCATGCCGGCGCTGAAGACGGCCGACGTGGTGACCATCCGCAAGGCGTGGGACGTGGGGACCGAGTTGGTGGTCATGCAGTCGACGATCCAGATCGACGGCGACGTGGTCACCCGCCTGCTGAAAGGGCGGGACAACGCCGGCAGCACCGTCATGATCGGCGTCCACAAGGACGCGGTGGACGTCTCCTTCCGCTATTGGAGCTTCCTGATCGACGCGTTGGGGCGGTTCGCCGGGAAAGCCGTGAACACCCTGGTGGGAGACACGGGGTAGCCCGCTGCGCCGGCGCTTCCTCAGCGACCTGCCGCATGGCTTCACCTGGAGACGCGACGCCCTGGCCGAGATGGTCGGGCGCTTGCGCCGCGGCAAGGCCGGCCTGATCCCGCGGCGCGGGCATGGCATCGCCCTGGCCCTCCAGTTCTTCGCCCAGGGCGGACGGACGATCGGCCTGCGCGTGCCGGCGGCCGCGCCATCGTCCGTCGGCGCCCTGCGCACCATCCCGGTCCGCGTGTCGATCCAGCCCGACGGCGACGTCCTGGTCGCGCTGCCCCGCGCCGCGGTCGAGGACGGGCGGTTCGACGCCGCGGCCGCAAGGCGCCTGACCGCGCAACTGCGCCGTCTGGTGGGACGGGTCACGACGACGAACCCGCTGTGGGGCATCGACGCGCTGCAGGCGCTGGGAGAGGCCGTCACCGCGGTGGCCGGGCTGTGCAGCGGCGGCGTATTGCTGTGGAACGGGTTCGAGCAGATGACCGCCGGGCGATGGGCGCACAGCGGCGCGACGCTCGCCCTTCTGGCCGCTCCGGCCGCGCTGGCGAAGCTGCGGCCCTGGCTTCTGGGGGCGGTGGCGCCCAAGCTGTTCCCGCTCGCGCTCAAGGCCGGCGAGCGAATCCTGCGGATTTGAGCCGAATTCGACTGGTCACACCACTTGGTGCGGTGCAGTAAGGCCCTGAAAAGTCATTTCTTATTGACATTCCTGTGAAAAATCGCATCCGCTCGCATCTGCGATGTTGCAGCGCATTGGCCCGGGGCCGGACTTGTTCTATGTTATGCCTGCCGCCGCAGTTGATGGGCACCCCGCAGGGACCATCGGCACGACAGCATCCGTAACAAGAAGCAACCCCTTTGCTTCTGCGGTTCACCAGCGGGCTTGCCTCACCAGGAGCTGGCCGTTTCTATTACTGGAGCGATTGTAATGTCTCAGAAGATCGCGCTCGTCACCGGTGCCATGGGCGGTCTCGGCACCGCCATCTGCCAGGCCCTGGCCAAGGACGGTTACATCGTGGCGGCGAACTGCCTGCCGAACTTCGAGCCGGCCGCCGCCTGGCTGGGCCAGCAGGAAGCTCTCGGCTTCAAGTTCTACGTGGCCGAAGGCGACGTTTCCGACTTCGAAAGCTGCAAGGCGATGGTCGCCAAGATCGAGGCCGACCTGGGTCCGGTGGACATCCTGGTGAACAACGCCGGCATCACGCGCGACAAGTTCTTCGCGAAGATGGAGAAGGCGCAGTGGGATGCGGTCATCGCCACCAACCTGAGCAGCCTGTTCAACGTCACCCAGCAGGTGTCGCCGAAGATGGCCGAGCGCGGCTGGGGCCGCATCATCAACATCTCCTCGGTGAACGGCGTTAAGGGCCAGGCCGGCCAGACCAACTATTCGGCCGCCAAGGCCGGCGTGATCGGCTTCACCAAGGCGCTGGCCGCCGAGCTGGCGACCAAGGGCGTCACCGTCAACGCCATCGCCCCGGGCTACATCGGCACCGACATGGTCATGGCCATCCGCGAGGACATCCGCCAGGCGATCACCGACAGCGTTCCGATGAAGCGCCTGGGCCGTCCGGACGAGATCGGCGGCGCGGTGTCCTACCTCGCCTCGGAGATCGCCGGCTACGTCACCGGCTCGACCCTGAACATCAACGGCGGCCTGAACTACCAGTAAGTCGCTGGTGGCAAGACCGCTGGCCGTAAGACGCCGGCGGCGGATCGCCCATTGATACGCACGGCCCGCTCCCGGTCTCCAAGCCGGGAGCGGGCCGTGTGCCATTCGCCCACCGCGATATCCCTTCACGGTAGGACGCCCGGGATCGGGCCGACCGTTCGCGCCGCGTGCCGCCCTTTTGTGCCATGGCTTCGGTAACGGACGGTCATCTGAACAGTATACTCCCGCAGATTTCCTGTTGAATCCGTTCGGGCCCCTGTATCCGCGCCCACCAACGGGTATGCTCCCCGGCAGCACGCAAGTTGCGTCCAGAGGCCGCACCGCGCTCGTCTTCCGGAATCAACAGACGTCGAGAACCTGCACATGGGCACATCCCATGCAGGAAGGGAGGAATCGTGCCTGAAATGCCGATAAAGCACACTCTGCCGGGGGACGGGCAGGCCCGTCACAGGTCCGGGACCGACTACGTCTACGGGATCGACATGGTGCGGTTCGCCGCGGCTTTGCTGGTCACCGGCTTTCACCTGACCTGGCGCGACCCGGCGGTCGCCGACGTCATGTGGTCCGGCTGGGCCGGGGTGCAGGTCTTCTTCGTGGTGTCGGGCTTCGTCATCGCGAATTCGGCCAACAACGCCACCCCGATCGCCTTCATCCGGTCGCGTCTGCTGCGCCTCTATCCGGCGGCCTGGGTCTGCTCCATCCTGTGCCTCGTCGCCCTTGTGCTGATGCCCGGCCCCGACCCGGATCTGGCGCGTCGCTTCATCGCCTCCTTCACGCTGGCCCCGGCCGGCCCCTACATCGCGTCGGCCTATTGGACGCTGCCGGTCGAGATCGCCTTCTACGCCGCGGTGTTCCTGCTGCTGCTCAGCGGCAACTTCCACCGGCTGCCGCAATTCGCCCTGGCGCTGACCGCCGCCAGCTCGGCCTATCTCGGCGTCTACAGCCTGCACGTCTTCGGCGTCGTCAGCCTGCCGTTCCTGGAGTTCGAGTACGGCATGCTGAACATGACGCTGCTGCGCCACGGCGTGTTCTTCGCGCTGGGCATCTTCCTGTGGCTGTGGTCGCGCGGCAAGCTGACCCGGACGGGCATGGCCGCCGCCCTGCTGGCCCTGATCGCCGCGCCGCTGGAGATCACCGCCCGGTCGGTGGAGTTCGTGGAGCGCTCGCCCGTCCCGCTGAATCTCGCCGATCTGTGGATGAATCCGCTGCTGATCTGGGGCGCGTCGCTTCTCGCCATCGTCGCCTCGGCGCGCTGGCGGGCGGAGATCGCCACGCTGCCGCCGGCCATCCTGTCCCTGCTGCGCGTGGTCGGGCTGGCCACCTACCCGCTCTACCTGCTGCACGAGGTGATCGGCGCCTCGGCCAAGGCGCTGGCGATGCAGGCCGGGGCCTCCTCCATGGCCGGGGCGGTGACGGGCGGCGCCCTGTCCATCGCCGTGGCCCTGCTGGTCGCCGCGGTCCTGGAGCCGGCGGTGCGCGACCGGCTGCGCCGTCTGCTCGACATCCCGCAGGCCGCCTTCTCGGCCCGCCCCGCCTTCAGCACCTTCTACCGCTCCGGCGGAACCGTGTGACCCATCGTCTGCCCAATCATCCGACCGTTACCAAACGCTTCCACAAAAAACGATCGCCGTGAATTCCAGGGGAGAAACCTGAATGTACACCGACGCGCTTGGTGGCGATGTCCTGTGCCCCGCGTCCTCCATCGAGATCGACCGGGTCGACCGCAGCGGCTGGTACGCCATCCTCGATGGCTTCGACGACGCCAACATCTTCCAGACCTGGGATTATGGCCGCATCGCCCACGCCGGGCGTGAATTGAGCCACCTCGTCGTGCGGCGCGACGGGCGCCCGGTGGCCGCGGTGCAGGTGCTGCTGCGCCGCGTGCCGGGCATCGGCGGCCTGGCGCTGGTCATGTGGGGGCCGATGTGGCACCCGCGCGGCCAGGGTCCCGACCACGCCGCCCTGACGACCGCGCTGCACGCGCTGAAGGCGGAATACGCGGACCGGCGCGGCCTGATGCTGCGCCTGCTGCCCCACGTCTCCCAGGCGGACGGGGAGGCGGTGACGGCGGCCCTGGCGTCGCTGGGGATGCGGTTCCGCGAGGAGAAGGCCCCCTACCGCACCTTCATCACCGACCTGAACGCCGACGAGGCGGGCCTGCGCTCCAACCTGTCCCACCACTGGCGGCGCGGGCTGAACAAGGCCGAACGGATGGGGATCGAGGTCGTCGAAGGCTCCCACGCCGAACTGCTGGAGACCATCGACGACATCTTCGTCGAGACGCAGCGCCGCAAGGGCTTCAAGGCCTACGACAGCCGCACCTTCACCCGCATCAACGAGGCGCTGCCGCCGCGGCGCAAGATGCGCGCCTTCCTCGCCATGCATGAGGGGCGGCCGGTGGCCGGGGTGGTGGTGTCGCTGTTCGGCACCACCGGGCAGATGCAGAACTCCGCGACGCTGGAGGCCGGTCTGCGGGTCAACGCCGCCTATCTTCTGCAATGGCGGGCGATGCTGTGGATCAAGGCGAACGGCGGTCTGCGCTACGACCTGCACGGGGTGAACGCCCAGACCAATCCCGGCGTCTACCAGTTCAAGCGCGGCCTCGCCGGCAAGCATCCGGTGGAAACGGTCCATCTCGGCACCTTCGAGACGCCCGGCCCGCTGCCCAGCCGCCTGCTGGTCCAGAGCGGCGAATCGATGCGCGCCCAGGTCGACCGCTGGAAGACCCAGGCCGGCACGATGCTGAGCCGGCTGCGCAACTGGAAACCGCCCCAGGCCGAACCCGCCCCGGCGGAGGAGATGGACGCCTCCGACGCCGCCGTCCTGGCGAAGGCCCCGACCGGCCCCGCATGAGGTGGACCCGGCGTGAGGTTGGCCCGCCGTGAGGTTGGCCTGCCGTGAGGTTGGCCCGCCATGAAGTGAGGGAGAGACCGTGTTATGATCGGCCTGGAACGGAGGCCGACCCATGACCAGCGCTCCCCTGATGATGCAGGAGGCCGCCACCGCCCCAGCGGCGGTGCGGCGCCTGCTGGACTCCGACGCCACGGCGGTGGCCGCCCTCGCCGACCGGCTGCGGGCCGCGCCGCCGCCCTTCGCGATGACCATCGCGCGGGGCAGCAGCGACCACGCCGCCGGCTACGCCCGCTACCTGTTCGAGACGGCGCTGGGGCTGGTCACCGCCTCGGCGGCGCCGTCGGTGGTCACGGCCTACGGCGCCGCTCTGCGGGTGAAGGACGCCTTCGTCCTGGCCATCTCCCAATCGGGCCAGAGCCCCGACCTGCTGCGCGTCGCGGAGGCGGCGCGGGCCGGCGGCGCGTTGACGGCGGCGCTGGTCAACGCCGAAGAGTCGCCGCTGGCGGAGCGGGTCGCCCATCCCCTGCCGCTGCACGCCGGGCCGGAGTTGAGCGTCGCCGCGACCAAGAGCTTCGTCGCCAGCCTCGCCGCCATCGCCCGGCTGACCGCCGTCTGGACGGATGACGAGGCGCTTCTCGACGCCCTTCCCCAACTGCCCCGAGGGCTGGAACGGGCCGGTGCGGCGGACTGGTCGGCGGCGCTGCCGGTGCTGGAATCCGTGTCCAGCCTGCTGATCGTCGCGCGTGGCCGCAGCTACCCCATCGCGCAGGAAAT
Source organism: Azospirillum sp. TSH58 (assembly GCF_003119115.1). Classification (NCBI taxonomy): domain Bacteria; kingdom Pseudomonadati; phylum Pseudomonadota; class Alphaproteobacteria; order Rhodospirillales; family Azospirillaceae; genus Azospirillum; species Azospirillum sp. TSH58. The sequence goes on along the minus strand of NZ_CP022363.1, from coordinate 764,821 downwards.
GGCGCTGAAGTTCAAGGAGACCGCCGCCGCCCACGCCGAACCCTTCAGCGCGGCGGAGGTGATGCACGGCCCGATGGCGCTGGTCGAGCCGGGCTTCCCCGTGCTGGTGGTGGCAGTGCGGGACGAGACGCTGGACGGCGTGCTGGACACCGCCCGCGCGCTGAAGCAGGCCGGCGCCCATCTGCTGGTCGCCTCCGCCGAGGAGCGGGCGCTCGCCCTGGCCGACACGCCCCTGCCCTTGCCGCCGCCGCTGCACCCGGTGCTGGATCCCATCGCGGCGATCCAGGCCTTCTACCCCTTCATGGCCCGGCTGGCGGTGGCGCGCGGCTTCGACCCCGACCGGCCCCGCCACCTGCGCAAGGTCACCCGGACAATCTGAACAGGCGGACAATCTGAACAGGCGGACAGTCTGAACGGATTAAGTCGAATTCGCGGTGATCTTTTCGGCGCCGTCGCCACCGCCCGTTGACGCGGCCCGACCGGCTCGCGCTAGGCTTGCCGAAACCACGGCTTGGCAGCGAAACGGGACAACAGCATGACCATCGGCATCGGCGCGGACGACCTTCTGCGGTTCGAGAGTCTGGGCGACAATTGCGAATTCGGCTTCGTCCTGCGCCGGTTGTCCTGCGAGGCGGGAAGCCTGTTCCGCTGGGCCTCCATGAAGCCGGATCAGCTTCTGACCAAGCTGCGCGCCAATTTCGAGGGCATGTACCGCTTCGAGAACCTGGCGCCGCTGCGCACCGGCATGGTGCTGGATTCCGCCTACGGCATCGGCTGGCACAGCGACATGAAGTCCGACGTCACCGGCGGGCGGCTGGTCTTCCGCGACGACGAGGCGACGCGGCGCGCCCTGCACCGCCGGGAGACCCGCAAGATCCAGTATCTCCAGGCCAAGTTCACCGCGCGGGCCGCCATGGGCGGGGTGATCTTCGTCGTGAAGTCGAACCCCGGCATCGCCCCCGCCACCATCGACGGGCTGCACGAGGCGCTGGCCGCCCTGGCGGGCCACGACGACTTCGCCCTGCTGGAGGTGCAGGCGACGGACGACCCCACCCGCATCGGCCGCGTGGATTGGCAGCGGCCCGGCCTGATGCGCGGCTACGTCACCCGCTTCGCCCCCTATCATCAGGCGGACGACATCGACGCCACGGCGTGGTTCGCCATCGTCCAGGGCGCTCTGCACCTGTTCCCCTGCCACGACTGGACGCAGCGCCACGCCGCCCTGCGCATCGGCACGCCGGACGCGCTGGTGCAGCTCCGCTTCCCCTTCGGCCCCGATCAGGACATGGGCAAACCCCTCACGGGCGATCTGCGCGCCGGGACCGTCCGGCTGCTGAACGGCAACAGCTGGTGCCGCCCCTATGAGGGCCTGTTCCGCCTGCACGGCCCCGATCCGGAGCGGCCGGGCACCACGCTGCGCTGGACCGGGGTCCATGCCCCCGGCCCCTTCCATCTCGGCGCCAGCCTGCGCTGCCCCTTGCGCGACTCCGTCCCGCTCCGCGTCGCCGTGACCATCGCCCTGGAGGATGGCGCGGCGCTGGCCGAGGAGCGGTTCGAGGTGCATCCCGGACGGGCGACCGACCTTGTGCTCGACGCCCCCGCCGCGAAGGGACCGCTGACCATCGCGTTGACCGTGAACGCCGTGCGCCCGCTGGCCGAGGGGGAGCGCGCCGTTCTGGACCTGTCGCCGCCTGCCCTGCACCCGGAGCAGGTCCCGGCCATCGCTCAGCCGGTGCGGGCCGTGGACACGGCGAAGGCGGCGTGATGCGGTCCATCCGGCGGACGGGCTGGACCGGGGTTGCCGCTCTGCTGGCGCTCCTGGCCGCCCCGGCGCAGGGCGAAACGCCCATCGGGCCGCGCACCCAGCCGCCCTACCCGGACTGGCTGACGACGCGCATGGAGACGCTGCGGCGGCAAGACCCGAAGGCGATGCTGCTGGGAGACTCTCTGGTCGTCGGCTGGCCGCCCGACCTCGCCCGCCGGCTGTTCGACGCGGAGCCGATGAATTTCGGGGCCGGGGGCGACAGCACGGGAAACCTGCTGTGGCGGGTGCGGCAGTCCTTCGGGCCGGGCATGAGTCTGGAGTCCGCGCTGGTCCTGGTCGGGACGAACGACCTGCCGACGCGTACCGCCGCGGAGATCGCCGACACCATCGCCGCCATCGCCACGGACGTGAAGCGCTTCGCCCCCGGCTCCTGCGTCACCTTGCTCACCCTGCTGCCGCGGCGCGACGGCAACGCCGTGTTCGCCGAGCGCATCGCCGATGTGAACCGGCGGCTGGCGGCGCTCGCCGGCCCCGGCCTGCGCGTGGTGGACGTGCATGGGCCGCTGCGCGACGCCTGCCCGGCGGAGAGCGCCTGCCCGCTCTACAAGGACCCGGTGCATCTGAGCCGTGCGGGCTACGAGCGGCTGACCGCCGCCATCGGCAAGACCGGCTGCTAGAAAGATGTCGAAGGCGGCGAGGCTTCGGGATATCTAGGGGCCATGACCAGCGACACCGCCGCCGACCGTACCGGCACCGATTTCGAGATCTTCATCGTCACCGCGCCGGGCCTGGAATCCGTGCTCTGCGCGGAGGTGAAGGCCAAGGGTTTCCGCGACGCCACCGCCATCAAGGGCGGTGTCACCGTTCGCGGCGGCTGGCCGGAGGTCTGGCGGGCGAACCTGGAACTGCGCGGGGCGACCCGCGTGCTGGCCCGCGTCGCCTCCTTCCGCGCCTTCCACCTCGCCCAGCTCGACAAGCGGGCGCGCCGGGTGCCCTGGGCCGAGTTCCTGCGCCCCGACGTGCCGGTCCGCGTCGAGGCGTCCTGCAAGGGCTCGCGCATCTACCACGCCGGGGCCACCGCCCAGCGCATCGAGCGCGCCATCACCGAGGAGCTGGGCGCCCCGATCTCCGCCGAGGCCGAGGTCTCCATCAAGGCCCGCATCGACGACGACCTCTGCACCATCAGCGTCGACGCGTCGGGCGAATCCCTGCACAAGCGCGGCCACAAGGAGGAGATCCACAAGGCCCCGCTGCGCGAGACGCTGGCCGCCCTGTTCCTGCGCCACTGCGGTTACGACGGGACGGAGCCGGTGGTCGATCCGATGTGCGGGTCCGGCACCTTCGTCATCGAGGCGGCGGAGATCGCCGCCGGCCTGCACCCCGGACGCAGCCGCCGCTTCGCCTTCGAACAGCTCGCCTCCTTCGACAACGCGGCGTGGCAGGCAATGCGTTCCGCGGGCGGCGTAAACACTGCGCCCGCCGTCCGCTTCTACGGCAGCGACCGCGACGGCGGGGCCATCGCCATGAGCCGCGCCAACGCCGAGCGAGCGGGTGTCGCCGCCCTGACGGACTTCCAGAAGCACGCGGTCAGCGACCTGATGCCGCCGGAGGGGCCGCCGGGCCTCGTCATCGTCAACCCGCCCTACGGCGCGCGGATCGGCGAGAAGAAGCCGCTGTTCGCCCTTTACGGCGCGCTGGGCCAGACGTTGCTGTCGCGCTTTTCCGGCTGGCGGGTCGGCCTCGTCACCAACGAGGCGTCGCTCGCCCAGGCGACCGGCCTGCCCTTCCAGCCGTCCGGCCCGTCGGTGTCGCACGGCGGCCTGCGCGTGACGCTGCACAGCACCGCCGCCCTTCCCTGACCCTGCTCCAAACCCATCTGTAGACCCATGTCAAACCGCACCGCCCCCCGCCTGCACGCCTCGGCCTGCCCGCACGATTGCCCGTCCACCTGCGCGCTGGAGGTCGAGGTGCTGGACGAGCGCCGCATCGGGCGCATCCGCGGCGCCGCCGACAACAGCTACACCGCCGGGGTGATCTGCGCGAAGGTCGCCCGCTACGCCGAGCGGGTGCACCATCCGGACCGGCTGACCCAACCGCTGCGCCGCACCGGCCCCAAGGGCTCCGGCCAGTTCGAGCCGATCGCCTGGGACGAGGCGCTGGACATCGTCGCCGAGCGCTTCCTGGAGGCGGAGCGGCGGCACGGGCCGGAGACGGTGTGGCCCTACTACTACGCGGGCACCATGGGGCTGGTGCAGCGCGACGGCATCAACCGGCTGCGCCACGCCCGGCGCTGGTCGGGCTTCTTCGCCACCATCTGCACCAACCCGGCCTGGGCCGGCTGGCTGGCCGGCGCCGGCAAGCTGGCCGGGGCCGACCCGCGCGAGATGGCCAAGTCCGACCTCGTGGTGATCTGGGGGACCAACGCCGTGTCCACCCAGGTCAACGTGATGACCCACGCCGTCCGCGCCCGCAAGGAGCGCGGGGCCAAGATCGCTGTCGTCGACGTCTACCGCACCCCGACCATGGAGCAGGCGGACATCCCGCTGCTGATCCGTCCGGGCAGCGACGGGGCGCTCGCCTGCGCGGTGATGCATGTGCTGTTCCGCGACGGTCTGGCCGACCGCGCCTATCTCGCCAGCCACGCCGACGATCCCGCCGGGCTGGAGGCGCATCTCGCCACCCGCAGCCCGGAATGGGCCGAGGCCATCACCGGCCTGCCGGCGGCGGAGATCGAGGCCTTCGCCCGGCTGGTCGGGCGGACGCCGCGCAGCTATTTCCGGCTGGGCTACGGCTTCACCCGCTCGCGCAACGGTGCGGTGAACATGCACGCCGCTTCCTGCATCCCGGTGGTCAGCGGCGCCTGGCAGGTCGAGGGCGGCGGCGCCTTCCACTCCAACAGCGGCATCTACGGCTGGAACAAGACGCTCATCGAGGGGCTGGACCTGCGCGACCCGACCGTGCGCATGCTCGACCAGTCGCGCATCGGCCCGATCCTGGAGGGCGACCCGGAGGCTCTGGCCGGCGGCCCGCCGGTGACGGCGCTGCTGATCCAGAACACCAACCCGGTGACCATCGCCCCCGATCAGGCGCGCGTGCGCCGCGGCTTCGCCCGCGATGACCTGTTCGTCTGCGTGCACGAGCAGTTCATGACCGAGACGGCCCGCATGGCCGACATCGTCCTTCCCGCCACCATGTTCCTGGAGCATGACGACCTCTATCAGGCCGGCGGCAACCAGCACATCCTGCTCGGGCCCAAGCTGGTCGATCCGCCCGGCGACTGCCGGCCCAACCACGCCGTCATCACGGAGCTGGCGCGGCGGCTGGGCAGCGACTCCCACCCCGGCTTCGCCATGACCGAGCGGGAGCTGATCGACGCCACGCTGCGCGCCTCCGGCCACGGCACGCTGGAAGCGCTGGAGGCTGCGCGTTTCCTCGATGTGCAGCCGGATTTCGAGGACGCGCATTTCGTGAAGGGCTTCCGATGGCCCGACGGCAAGTTCCGCCTGAAGCCGGACTGGCCCAAGGTGCCCTACGCCGCGCCGTCCACCTTCGGCCCGGTCGACTCGATGCCGACCTTCCCCGACCATTGGGCGGTGACGGAGGAGGCGGACGACGAGCATCCCTTCCGGCTGGTCACCGCGCCGGCCCGCAACTTCCTGAACAGCAGCTTCACCGAGACCCCGACCTCCGCCGGGCGGGAGCGCCGCCCAAGCCTGATGCTGCATCCCGAGGACGCGGCGGCGCTGGGCATCACGGAGGGCGACCGGGTGGAGGCCGCCAACGGGCGCGGCGCGGTCCTGCTGCACGCGCGGCTGTTCGACGGGGTGCGGCGGGGCGTGGTCATCGCGGAATCCATCTGGCCCAACGCCGCGCACGAGGGCGGGCGCGGCATCAACAGCCTGACCGGCGCCGACCCGGTGGCGCCCTTCGGCGGCGCCGCCTTCCACGACAGCCATGTGCGGGTGCGGAAGGTGGCGGCGTCGGTTTAATCAGCCCACTTGGGCGGCGGCAGGGATCGGAAGGCCTCGCGGAGCGCCTGGGACCAGCCGTCGCTGATCTCCTTGAAGCAGGGGTCGTCCTCGCCGATCCGCCGCCGCGTTTCCAGCTTCAGCGCGTCGCGGCGGTAGGCGATCAGGTCGAGCGGCAGACCGACCGTCAGGTTGGAACGCAGCGTGCTGTCCATGGAGATCAGCACCAGCTTCATCCCCTCCTCCAGCGGCGTGTTGTGGTTCAACGCGCGGTCGAGGATCGGCTTGCCGTATTTGTGCTCGCCGATCTGGAAGAAGGCGTTGTCGGCCGTCGCCTCGATGAAATTGCCGGCGGCGTAGACGTGGAACAGCCGCACCCGGTCGCCGCGGATCTGGCCGCCCAGGATGATCGACAGGTCGAAATCCACCCGCTGCTCCTTCAGCGCGTGGCCGTCCCGCTTCCACACCTGACGGACGGCGGCGCCGACGAGCTGGGCCGCCTGGAACATGCCGCTCACGCTGGAGATGGTCCGGATCTCGCCGTCCAGCTCCACCCCCTCCTGGATCAGCGCGATCACCGACTGGGTCAGCGACAGGTTGCCGGCGGTCATCAGGGCGATCATGCGGTCGCCCGGCTCTTCGAAGACGTGCATCTTGCTGAAGATGGAGATGTGATCCACCCCCGCGTTGGTGCGCGTGTCCGACAGCATCACCAAGCCGTCCTTGAGATACAGGGCGACGCAGTAGGTCATGGTCCGTCCTCTCTCCTCCCAGCGGAAGCCGGACCGCCCACGCAAAAAGGGGCGGCCGGCTGGCCGCCCCAGTGTATGCCGAAAAAACCAGCACGCCGCAAACCCATCGCGGGGAACAGGACATCATGTCCCGCCCCTGCGACGTCCCTTGCGGCGTCCGCTCAGCGCTGCTGCCCGCCCTTCTCGTTCCGGTCGCGATCCATGTCCTGCTGCTGCCGGTTCGCCTGGTCCTGCCCCTGCTGCCGGTTCTTCGGGTTGTCCTGGGTCTGCTGCCCCTGCTTCCGCTCGTCCTGGCTGCCCATCTGGTTCGGGTTCCGTTCGTCGGCCATGGTGTTTCCTCCGCAGTGTCGGTTCCGATGCCCGGCGGGCATGACGCGAACCAAGACGGCGATGGTACGCGCTGCAAACGGCCCGCCCCTACGATGGCAGGCGATCATGTCCCGATTCGCGTGGAACTCTTGGCTTGCGGCGCAAGGTCATAGGCTAAAAAACATACTCCCCCGGCCACTGTGCCCATTGACATCATGCGGGTACGTATGGTCTATCTTTCGTAGCGCTGCGAACAGCGTCAGGCCGGAGTCTAGGGAGGACTCGGTAGTCCGTGAAAGCAGGGGCGCGCCGCACAAAAACAAAGGCGCGCACACAATGCAACACGCTGCATGCCTCAAGCCCTCGCACCCCCGCAGGGCTTTGACGGCGGCAGCGTGTTTCACTTTCAGGGCCTTGCTTTCCACCAGACATTGCGATTTTTTTGTTGCAGCGCACAAGAAGCGAGGTGGCGCGGCATGCAAAGAAAAAGGCCGCCAGGATTGCTCCGGCGGCCCGAGTCTAGGGAGGAAACGCCCGAAAAGGCGTCAGTGAAACTAATATATTCCGCAGCGCAGCATAATTCAAGCCTTAATCGAACGACTCACCCCGCGTCCATCGGCGCGACGTCGGTGACCGCCCCGCCCTCCTGCCCGCCCTCCTGCCCGCCCTCCTGATCGATCCCCTGAGCCGGCGGCTGGCGCAGCGCCTGGATGACCGCCACCGCGGTGCGGCGGCTGTGATCGGCCAGCAGGGCTCCGGCCTCCTCGGCATCGCGGCGGCGGAACGCCGCCATGAAGCCCTCATGCTCGTCCACCGACTCCTGCCAGCGGCCCGTGTCGTAGTTGGCGAGCGAGCGGGCGCGCAGGATCTTGGCGGCAAAGCCGGCGTAGGTCGCCTCCAGCGCCGGGTTGCGGGCCATGGCGACGATCTGGGTGTGGATCTGCCGGTTGGTCAGGAAGTAGGCGGCGCGCTCCCCCGCCTCGTGCTGGGTGACGAGCTGGTCGTGCATCCGGTCGAGCTTCGCGAACTCCGCGTCGGAGCCGTTGCGGCAGGCGAGCGTTCCGGCCAGCCGCTCCAGCGCGTCCATCACCTCGAAGATCGCGCCGATCTCGTTGGCGTCCACCGGGGCGACGATGGCCCCGCGGTGCGGGCGAAGCTCCACCAGCCCTTCCGACGACAGGACCCGCAGCGCCTCGCGCAGCGGCGTCCGGGAGATGCCCAACTGCTCGCACAGCTGCACCTCGGGCACCCGGACGCCGGGCGGCAGTTCGCCGCCCAGGATCATCGCCCGCAACTCCTCCACCGCCGAATGGTGCAGCGTCGCGCGGCGGATCGGCCGGGCCGGCGCCTTCATGGTCTTGATCCTGTCCATCCTGACCCTGCCCCCCGAACGTGCTGCATACTTGGGCATGCATACCGAAATGATGCGTCATGCCCAAAATTCAGGCAAGCCCGCTCCCGCGCGGCCAGCCTCATTCAATATGCCCTAAACGGCTGAAAACAGCCAATAAATTGGCGATTATAATATTGTATACAATTTGGCACGAGCCTTGCGAAAGGATGAGGGACGCAACCGCATCGGGAGCACCCCCTTCATGACGTTCCGGTCCCTCACCCTGACGACCGTCACCGCCGCCTTCCTCGCCCTCTCCGCCGCCGCGACGGCGCAGGCCGCCGACGCGGAGAAGCTGAAGTTGGGCTTCGCCAAATGCGCCCATTGCCTGCCGATGGCGCTGACCCCGGAACTCGCCAAGGGCGTGGAGATCGAGGCGATCAACTTCAACTCCGGCAACGACGTGCTGACCGCGCTGGTGTCGAAGAGCATCGACATGGCCCAGGTCACCTACCTGCATTACATCACGGCGCTCGATAAGGGCTTCGACGTGGTGGCCGTGTCCGGCCAGGTGAACGGTGGGTCGGAGATCGTCGTCGGCAAGGGCATCACCCTGAAGGCCGATGATTGGGACGGTCTGAAAAAGCTGATCGCCGAGCGCAAGGAGAAGGGCGAGCCGCTGCGCGTCGCGGCGTCGCGCGGCAACGCGCAGGACATCCACATGCGCGGCGCCCTCCAGAAGCACGGCATCAACGTCAACAAGGACGTGCAGTTCATCAACATCCCGAACCCGTCCGACCACGCCGCCGCCCTCCAGCGCGGCGAGGTGGACGTGATCTGCACGGTGGAGCCCTTCGCCTCGCAGATCCGCCAGACCGGCGTCGGCACGCATTTCGCCCTGCCCTACGACCAGGCCGCCGGCAACCTGACCAACCTGATCGTCACCCGCTCCGACGTCATCAAGGACCATCCGAAGGCGGTCGAGGCCACCGTCGGCTCGGTCGTCGCCCTGGTCGACAAGCTGAAGTCCGACCAGACCGTGTGGGTGGACGTCATCAACAAATACACCGGCATGGACAAGGCCATCGCCGCCGAGGCGCTGAAGAACGCCTCCCCGGATTACGCCATCCACAAGGACAGCACGCTGGCCATCGCCACGATGATGCGCGAGCTGAAATACATCTCCAACGACGTCACCGCCGCCGCGGAGAAGAACCTGGATTACCGCTTCCTCGAAGCGGTGACCAGCAAGCCGAAGAGCGAGCTGGGCTTCTGAGAATTTCCCCTCTCCCCTCCGCTCACGCGCAAACGAAGTTTGCGCTGACGCGGCAGGCGGACCATTGGTCCGCCGAAAGCGGGAAGAGGGTCAGGGTGAGAGGGTTGCGCTTGTGCCGGACGTTCCGCCATGCGCCCCCCTCACCGGCCCTACGGGCCACCCTCTCCTCAGAGGGGAGAGGGCTATGAACATGACGGGATAGGGAAACCGGGCCATGACGGCATTGTCGAAATCCTGGGAGCGCGCCGTCGTTCCCCTCTTCATCCTCGCCGCCTGGGAGGTGTTCTCCCGGTCCGGCTTCCTGCCGGCGGCCCTGCTGCCGGCCCCGTCGGTGGTGCTGCACACCTGGGGCGACTGGATCTTCGGCTTCGACGAGACCTCGCAGGGCAACACCGGCCGCTGGTTCGCCGACGCCCTGTCCAGCGCCACGCGCGTCGCCGCCGGCTACGGCATCGCGGTGGTCAGCGGCGTCCTGCTGGGCATCGCCATCGGCTGGTGGCGCTGGGTCGAGCGGACGGTGGAGCCGACCATCCAGATGCTGCGCCCGGTGCCGCCGGTGTCGTGGATCCCGCTGGCGATCATCTGGTTCGGCATCGCCAACAAGCCGGCCATCTTCCTGGTCTTCCTCGGCGCCTTCTTCCCGATCCTGATGAACACCATCCACGGGGTGAAGACCGCCGACCGCAACCTGATCCGCGCCGCCTCGATGATGGGCGCCACGGAACAGCAGCTGCTGCGCCACGTCGTGTTCCCGGCGGCCCTGCCCAGCATCTTCGCCGGCCTGCGCATCGGCATCGGCGCCGCCTGGATGCTGACCGTCACGGCGGAGATGGTCGCGGTGAAGAGCGGCCTCGGCTACGTGCTGTGGGACAGCTACTACTTCCTGCGCTACGACCTCGTGCTCGCGGCCATGGCCAGCATCGGCCTGCTCGGCTACGCGACCGACGCGCTCATCAAAGTCCTGATGTCCGCCGCGCTGCACTGGCAGCACGGCTCCACGCTCCAGAGCCGGGAGGGCTGAGCGATGGCTTCCATCGACCTTCAGAACATCACCAAGATCTTCCGCGACGCCAAGCGCAAGCGCGACCTGCTGGCCATCGACAACGTCAGCCTGTCGGTGGAGAAGAACGAGTTCCTCTGCCTGCTCGGCTCGTCGGGCTGCGGCAAGTCCACCCTGCTGAACATGATCGCCGGCTTCGAAAAGCCGACCGAGGGCACCGTGACGGTGGGCGGCAAGCCGGTGGACGGGCCGGGCGCGGACCGCGGCATGGTCTTCCAGCAGGCCAACCTGATGCCCTGGCTGCCGGTGTGGGAGAACGTCGCCTTCCACCTGCGCCTGAAGGGCTGGCGCAAGGCCGACCGGCGCGAGGCCGCCCAGGAATACATCGACATGGTCGGCCTGCGCGGCTTCGAGAACCATTTCCCGGCGGAGCTGTCGGGCGGCATGAGCCAGCGCGTCGGTATCGCCCGCGCCCTGCTGCTGAACCCGCAGGTCATCCTGATGGACGAGCCCTTCGCGGCGCTCGACGCCCAGACCAAGATGGACATGCAGGAGGAGCTGGTCGCCATCTGGCAGAAGCAGCGCTGCACCGTCGTCTTCGTCACCCACAGCGTGGACGAGGCGCTGGTGCTCGGCACCCGCGTCGCCGTGATGACCAGCCGTCCGGGCCGCATCCGCGAGCTGATCGCGCTGGACCTGCCGCGCCCGCGCGACACCACCGGCCCGCGCTTCAACGACCACAAGCGCCACATCCTCAACCTGATCCGCGAGGAGGGCCTGCAGCAACGGCAGGCCGCCGTCGCGTGACCGGCCGGCTCGACCTGCTGCTGACCGGCGTCACCGCCCTGACCGGGGAGACGCTCGGCAGCGTCGTGGACGACGCCGCCATCGGCATCCGCGACGGGCGCATCGTCCATCTCGCCCCGGAAGCGGAGGGCTTGCCCGCCGCCGCCGAGACCCGGCGCCTGCCGGGTCGGGTGGTGACGCCGGGCTTCGTCAACGCGCATCTGCACGCCGTCCTGGTGATGGTGCGCGGCGTGGCCGCCGACCTGGGCTTCGCCCCCTCCTACACGCCGGGCGTGCCCAAGGGCACCGACGCCACGCCGGAGGAGGCCCGCGCGCTGGCCCGGCTGGGCGCGGTGGAGGCCCTGCTCTCCGGCTCCACGCTGATCTGCGACCATTTCGTCCACGCCGACGCGACGCTGGACGCCATCGCCGAGCTTGGCCTGCGCGTCCATGCGAGCTGGCGCGTCCACGACGTGGACTTCGCCCGCGTGGCCCAGGGAGAATGGCGCTTCGACCCGGCCATCGGCAACGACCTGCTGCGGCGGACGCTCGACCTGCACGACCGCTGGAACGGCGCCAACGGCGGGCGCATCCGCGTGCAGATGGCCGCCCACGCGCCGGACACCTGCTCTCCCGCCTTCCTGCGCACCCTTGCCGAGGAAGCGGCGACGCGCTCCATGCGCGTCAACACCCATCTGGCGCAGAGCCGGGTCGAGGTGGAGCGGGTGAAGGCCTCCACCGGCCTGACCCCGGCGGAGCTGCTGGACGAATGCGGGCTGATGAACGACCGGCTGCTCGCCACCCATTGCCTCTATGTCGAGGACGCCGACATCGCGCGGCTCGCCCGCGCCGGGGCGCACGCGGTCCATGTGCCGAAATGCAACGCCGCCTCGGGCCGGCTGGCGCCAACGCCGAAGCTGAAGGCGGCGGGCGTGAATCTGGCGCTGTGCACCGACACGCAGCACGGCGACATGGTGGAGGCGATGCGCTGGGCGCTCGCCACCGCGCGCATCCAGCAGGGCGGCGTCACCGCCGACTGGCAGCCCGCCGACGTCTTCCGCATGGCGACGCTGGGCGGCGCGCAGGCGGTCGGCATGGCCGACGAGATCGGCACGCTGGCCGTGGGCAAGAAGGCCGACCTCGTCGTCTTCGACACCCGCCGCCCGCATCTGCGCCCGCTGATGAATCCGCTCGGCACGCTCGTCCACACCGCGCAGGGGCGCGACGTGGAGATGGTGCTGGTGGACGGCGAAACGCTGGTCGAGGACGGGCGCCCCGTCCGCGCCGACCTGAACGACATCTGCATCGAGGCCGACAAGGCCGCCCGCGCGCTGTGGGCGCGCGCCTGACCGAAAGAACCATGGCTATGAGCAACCGCGTCCTTCTGGGCATGCTGACCCCCTCCTCCAACACGGTGCTGGAGCCCGTCACCTCCGCGATGCTGAGCGGCCTGCCGGAGGTGACCGCCCATTTCGGGCGCTTCACGGTGAAGGAAATCTCCCTGCGCGCCGCCGCACTCGACCAGTTCACCGACGCGCCCTTCCTGGACGCCGCCCGGCTGCTGGCCGACGCCCGGCTGAACGTGATCGGCTGGAACGGCACCTCGGCCGGCTGGCTGGGCTTCGCGGCCGACGAGAAGCTGTGCGCCTCCATCGAGGCGGAGACGGGCATCCCCGCCTGCACCTCCATGCTCGCGCTGAACGAGATCCTGGAGACGACGGGGCGCAAGCGCTTCGCCATCGTCAGCCCCTATCTGGACGAGATCCAGGAGAAGATGGTCGCCAACTACAACGCCGCCGGCTTCGAGGTGGTGGCGGAGCGGCACCTGAACGACCGCGGCAACTTCTCCTTCTCCGAGGTCACCGAGGAGACGATCGAGCGGATGTGCCTGGAGGTCGCGGAGGCGAAGCCGGAGGCCATCGCGATCATCTGCACCAACATGCGCGGCGCCCCGGTGGCCGAGCGCATGGAGAAGGCGCTGGGCATCCCCGTCTACGACACGGTGTCCACGGTGGTGTGGAAGGCGCTGCGCATGACCGGCGTGGACACCCGCCGTGTCGAGGGCTGGGGCAGCCTGTTCCGCGAGCTGCATGGCTGAGGGCCTGAAAATGCCCTCGCCCCTCTGGGGAGAGGGAGGGGACCCGTCGCGCAAGCGGCGGGGAGGGTGAGGGGGCCGGTGCGCGTGCGCACCGCGAAGGGGCATACTGCCCCTTCGCCATCCCCTGGCATGGGCTATCGCCCATGCCGCCCCCTCACCCTAACCCTCTCCCCGGAGGGGAGAGGGAACAGACTGCTCATCCAACATGAGGGTTGCCATGAACTTCGATCTGGTCATCCGCAACGGCACGGTCGCGACCGCGTCGGACGTGTTCAAGGCCGACGTCGGCGTGCGCGGCGGGCGGATCGCCGCGCTGGGCGAGGGGCTGGCCGCCGGACGGGAGGAGATCGACGCCGCGGGCCTGCTCGTCCTGCCGGGCGGGGTGGACGGGCACGTCCATTTCGACCAGCCGACCGGCGACGGGTCGGTCATGGCCGACGATTTCCTGACCGGCACCCGCTCCGCGGCCTTCGGCGGCACCACCACCGTGCTGCCCTTCGCCTGCCAGGAGAAGGGCAAGACGCTGCGCGCCGCGGTGGACGACTATCACCGCCGCGCCGCCGGCAAGCCGCTGATCGACTACGCCTTCCACCTCATCGTCACCGACCCCACCGAGCAGGTGCTGGGCCAGGAACTGCCGGCGCTGATCCGCGAGGGATATACGTCCTTCAAGATCTACATGACCTACGACGCGCTGAAGCTGAACGACCGCCAGATTCTGGAGGTGCTGGACATCGCCCGGTCCGAGGGCGCCATGGTCATGATGCACGCGGAGAACGCCGACTGCATCGCCTGGCTGACCGAGAAGCTGGAGCGCGCCGGCCAGACCGCGCCGTTCTTCCACGGCGTCTCCCGCCCCCGCGTGGCGGAGCGCGAGGCCACCCACCGGGCCATCTCGCTGGCCGAGCTGGTGGACGTGCCGATCCTGATCGTCCACGTCTCCGGCGCCGACGCGGTGGAGCAGATCCGCTGGGCGCAGGGACGCGGCCTGCGGATCTACGCCGAGACCTGCCCGCAGTACCTGTTCCTGACCGCCGACGACCTCGGCGGAGACGGATTCGAGGGCGCCAAGTGCGTCTGCTCGCCGCCGCCGCGCGACGCCGCGAACCAGAAGGTGATCTGGGACGGGCTGACCGGCGGCGCCTTCCAGGTCTTTTCCTCCGACCACGCGCCCTTCCGCTTCGACGGGCCGGGCGGCAAGAAGGTTCATGGCGAACAGGCGCCCTTCCGCTGCGTCCCCAACGGCATCCCCGGCGTCGAGACGCGCCTGCCGCTGCTGTTCTCCGAAGGCGTGATGAAGGGCCGGATGGAGCTGACCAAGTTCGTCGAGCTGACGTCCGCCAACCCGGCCCGCATGTACGGCCTGCACCCGCGCAAGGGCACCATCGCGGTGGGGGCGGACGCCGACATCGCCCTGTGGGACCCGTCGCGCACGGTGACCATCACCAACGGCATCCTCCACCACAATGTGGACTACACGCCCTATGAGGGGATCGAAGTCACCGGCTGGCCGGTCGTCACGCTCTCCCGCGGGGAGGTGATCTGCCGCGACGGCGAACTGCTGGCCGAACCGGGGCGCGGCGCGTTCCTGTCCTGCGGCCTGCCCGCCCCGGCGCGGCCCAAGGGCTCGCCGGCCCCCGTCCTGCCGTTCTAAACTCGGCCCGCAGCAACAGGAGATTTCGCCCGTGAGCACGCCCGATCTGTTCCGCCTCAGCGCCTCCGAGATGGCGGAGGGCGTGCGCACCCGCCGCTTCCGGGCGCGCGATCTCGTCGCGGCGAGCCTGGAACGCATCGCGGCTCTGGACGGCGGGCTGAAGTCCTTCATCACCGTGGCCCCCGACAGCGCGCTCGCCGCCGCGGAGGCGGCCGACCGGCGGGTGGAGGCCGGGGCGCCGCTCGGCCCGCTGCACGGCGTGCCGGTGGGCGTCAAGGACCTGACGCTGACGGCGGGGCTGCGCACCACCTACGGCTCCACCCTCTACGCCGACCTGATCCCCGACACCGACGACCTCAGCGTCGCCCGGCTGAAGGCGGCCGGCGCCATCATCGTCGGCAAGACCAACACGCCGGAGTTCGGCTTCGGCGCGATCACCGGCAACGAGCTGTGCGGGCCGACCGCCAACCCCTACGACCTCGACAAGACCAGCGGCGGGTCGAGCGGGGGAAGTGCGGCCGCGGTGGCGGCCGGGCTGGTGCCGCTGGCCCAGGGGACCGACTTCGGCGGGTCGGTGCGCACGCCGGCCAGCTTCTGCGGGGTGGTCGGGCTGCGCCCGACGCCCGGACGCATCCCCAGCCCCGGCCGCGCGCTGGCCTGGGACGGGCTGGCGACGCAGGGATTCCTCGCCCGCGACGTGGCCGACGCGGCGTTGGCGCTGGCCGCCGTCAGCGGGCCGGACCCGCGCGACCCGACCTCGCTCCCCGTTCCGGCCTGGACGGTGCCGGACCTCGACGCGCTCGACCCGTCATCCCTGCGGGTGGCCTGGAGCACGGACCTCGGCTCCGCCCTGATCGACCTCGGGCTGGCCGAGCGGTTCGAGGCGGTGATGCGCGGGCTGGAGGGCCGCTTCGGCGCGTTCGTGGAGGCCACCCCCGACTGCCGCGAGGCCGGCGCCGCCTTCGGCACGCTGCGCGCCGCGCACATCTTCCACACCTACGGCCGGACGCTGGAGCAGGACGGCGACCGGCTGAGCCCGTCGGTCGCCTGGAACATCGCGCGGGGCAAGGGGCTGAGCGCCGCCGACTATCTGCGGGCGGAGGCCCAGCGCAGCGCGCTCTACCGCCGCTTCGCCGCCTTCTTCCGCGACCACGACATCCTGATGACGTTGAGCGCCAGCGTGCCGCCCTTCCCCAACGCCCAGGGCGACGTGACGGAGATCAACGGCTTCCGGCTGTCCACCATCATCGACTATCTGGCGATCACCTACACGGTGTCGCTGATCGGCTTCCCCTGCCTGTCGATCCCCTGCGGCTGGACGGCGGACGGGCTGCCCATCGGCCTGCAACTGATCGCCCGCCCCTACGAGGAGGACCGTCTGCTGCGCTGCGCCCGCTTCCTGGAGCGGGAGGTGGGGTTCCGCCACCGCTGGCCGGAGGGGCTGTGACGGTGGCCCCCACCCTAACCCTCCCCCGCTGACGCAGGAGAGGGGACTGCCGCCGCTTCGCAGAAGGCACCCTCCCCTGCGAAAGCGGGGGAGGGCCGGGGTGGGGGCAAACGCCTCTTAATCCCACCCTCACGGCCTTGCGGACACCGTCCCCGCGGTCCGCAAACTGAGCGCGTCGTGCAGCGAGGCGGCCAGTGTGCGGGCCACGCAGTCATAGCCGAAGTCGTTCTGGTGGATGCCGTCCGGCCCGACCAGATCGCTCAGGGCGGCCTGACGCGTCTCCACCCACTGGCGCATCACCGCGTAGCGGTGGAACAGGCCCACCCCTTCCTCCGCCGCGACGCGGGCGATGCGGTCCTCCATCTCCTCGTGCCGGGGCTTCGCCAGCATGGCCGGGGCGTATTGCAGGTCCATCAGCACGACGTCGAGCCCGGCGGCCTTCAGCGTCCGCACGCCGTCACGGATCACCTGCTCCGCCGCGTCGGGGTCGTCGCCGCGAAGCACCGTGTTGGCCGCCACCTGCCAGATCACGAGATCGGGCGCCTCGTCCAGCACGTCGCGCTGGAATCGCTTCAGCATGTCGGGACCGGTTTCCCCATTGGCCCCCTTGTTGAGGACGGTCAAAGCGAGGCCGGGATAGCGCGCCCCCAGATGCTCGGCCAGCCGCGCCGGGTAGCTGTGCTCCGGCTTGCTGGCCCCCGCCCCGGCGGTGGAGGAGGAACCGATGGCGACGATGCGCAGCGGCCCGCCGGCGGCCAGCGCCCGCGCGCTGTGCGGCAGCGGCACGGCGAGGTCGGCGGTCTGCACGGACACGGCGCAGGCCGCCGCCTTCACCGCATCGGGCCGGGCCGTCAGACCGACGAGGAAAGGGATGATGGACAAGAGGGCGGCGGAGAGGACGGCGGCCCTCCGGCCATGGGTCCGGGGGGCGGGCGTGCCTGTCACGGAGCGGGTCTCCCGGCGCGGTCGATCATGGTGGACACGGTGTCGGCCAGGATGCGGCCGAGGCAGCGGTGGACGAACTGGTAGGCCTGCAGCTTTTCCTCCTTGGAGTCGGGGGCGAAGCCGACGCGGCCCTCTTCGAACCAATGCCGCATCATCTCGAAACGGGGGAAATGGACCACGTCGCTGTTCTGCGACATCCACTCCACATAATCCAGGTAGGGTTGGAAGGTGATGAGCTGGGTCGTCTGCGGGCTGTACTGCATGTCCATCAGGATCACGTCGGCGCCGCGCCCATGGGCCGCCGCGATGCCGCGGCCCAGCGCCTCCCCGAAGCTGTCGGGCCCGATGTTCCGCATGGCGTCCGCCGTCCCCACCTGCCAGACCAGCAGGGAGGCGGAGGACGCGGCCAGTTCCCGGCTCAGGACCGGCAGCATCTCCTGCGCGGTCGCCCCCGGCGCGTTGCGGACGGTCACGCTGACCTTGCGGTCGGGCAGCCGGGCCGCCAGATCCTTCTCCAGCAGCGCCGGATAGGCGGTGTCGGGGCGCGAACTTGCCGAGTTCAGCACCAGGATGGGCAGCGCGCCGCCGCGTTTCAACCGCTCCCAGGCGCGCGGCAGGACGCCATCGACGGTGTAGACGGTTTCCGGAACGGCGCAGGGATCGGCGGGCGTCTCCGACGCCGCCCGCGCGACGCCCGCGGGGATGGCGGGGGTTGCGGTCAGTCCCGCGAGGACGGCCAGGGTCAAGACGGTCGCGCGCTTCATGCGCTCGGGTCCTTGGCAGGGGCCATGGGAGCGGCAGGGGCCAGTGGGGCAGCGGGTGCCGCGGGCGGGGCGGACGCCGGTTGGCGTGGCGGCCGTCCCACGGACTGATACCAGGTCAGAACCCGCGCGGCGGCCACCATCACGGCGATGCCGGCGAGTGTGACCGAAAACTGCGCCAAAAGCGAGGCGGACCAGTGGTTCAGCACCGTCTGGCCGGCGAAGGACAGGAAGATGCCCAGACAGAAGACCTGAAGCGATTGCCGCCCGCACAGGATCACCGGGGCCAGCGCCGGCCAGCGCAGCCACGCGCTGTCGAACCGCGCGATCTGCAGGACGACGTAGGCCAGCGCGCAGAAATGAGTGAACCGCAGCAGGTCGAGGTCGGTCTTGCTGATCGGGTAGAGGATCTCCGCCAGCCACACCGGCATCAGCGCGGCCATCGGCGCGACCTGCCAGGAGATCACCAGCAGCAGCGAGGCGAAGAGATAGCCGCCCGCCAGCCACAGCAGCGCCGTCCGCCGCTTCGTCAGCGCCGCCGCCACCTTGGGCAGCCGCTGCATGGTGGCCCCCAGAACGAACAGGAGCTGCCAGGCGAAGGGGTTGAAGAACCAGACGCCGCCGTCCGGATAGGTCGGCAGGTTCCAGTCCAGGAGGCGCGCCGCCGCGTAGAGCGTCACCGACCCGGCCAGCAGGGCCAGCGGCCAGCGCCGCAGCACCGGCAGAACGACCGGGAGGGACAGCAGCAGCACGATGTAGAGCGGCAGGATGTCCAGGTTGGCCGGGCGGAACTTCAGAGCCAGCGCCTGGACCAGCGACACCGCGGGATCGGCGAAGAAACCGGCGATGCCCATTTCCTCGGTGAACAGCGGGTTGTCGAAGACGCGCGCGGTGTAGGCGACCTGCGCCGTGAAGGCGATGAACAGGAAGAGATAGGCGATGTAGAGCGTCCAGCAGCGGTCCAGCACCTTGGCCGCGGCGAACCGCCAGCCATGCTGCTCCAGTATCCGGGCATAGACCAGCGACGACGTGTAGCCGGAGATGAAGACGAACACCTCGGTCGCGTCGCTGAGACCGAAGTTGCGCATCGTCACCCAGGCGATCTGATTGCCCGGAATATGGTCCACGAAGATGAACCACAGGGCCAGCCCGCGGAAAAAGTCCAACCGAAGATCGCGCTTCCCGCCCGACGCCACCGCCCGACCCCGCCCTTGTTTCGTGTGCGGCGCACCGTGGCACGGTGTTTCCGTCTTGGCAATCGGCTCGGCGGACGGTGCACGGCGATCCTCCGCCGACGCCCGGCGCATCCCTGCCACCTTGCAGCACCGTGCCGGACCGCCAATCCCGGACCCGCCGAACGCCCCGTCCGCCGGCTCGGTGTTCGCCCCCACCGGCCACGGGCTGTGCCGCTTTACGCCGCTGGCCGCTCACCGTCCGCCGACCGGCCGATCCCGGCGTCCGCGCTCGCAACGACGCTGCGAGCCTCCCATCAATCAAAGCGCTCATGTGCGTGGATGCAGCGCTCGACCCATTCGACCAGCCGGACCGGCGTGCAGGTGCGCTCGAAGACGTCCGCGGCCTTGCGCCCGATCGCCTCCAGGGTCGCGTCATCCGCGTTGGCGATCACGGTTATCAGATCCTCATACCCGTCGTCACAGGGGAGATAGCAGCCGTCCAGAGTCGCATTGAACGGCAGGACCTCCGGCAGGCGAGGCGACACCGTCGCGGCGCCGAAGGCCATGTATTGGAGTTGGCCCCGGTCCAGCATGTTGTTGTTCTGGCCTGGCACGCACACGCTGAGCCGGATGTTGGACACGTCATCCCAGAACGCGGCCTGGGACAGCTGGTCGTTGGCGAAGGCGTCACCGAAGGTGACACGGAGCTGTGTCATGACCTCAAGGCGCCGCTGAAGCGCATTGCCGTAAGGGCGTTGGCGCATGGTGATGCCAAGACGGCCCACCGGAGCGTATGTCACACCGGACCGCAGGCGGTAGAACTCATTCCAATCATAGAAGGACACTGGAGCAAAAGGGAAAACATTCAGATAGGATTCCCCCGCCTTGCAGTGGAATTTGAAGACAGGAAGTTTGCTATCGTACGTCCAAAGACCGGCATCAGAGAAATCAAAGAGAATCCACTGCCCATCGACATTACAGAACAACACGGTTTCATTTTCAGAGGATATGTTTGCAAAATCAATATCCGCGCCGGAGTGCCGAAATATCTCTAGAATATAGCGAAAATGAATATCATAGTAACGCTGGCCTTTATTTTCCGGGAACAGAATTTTCATGGCGAGCGCCTCTAAGATGACGACCTAAGAAGAAGGATGGAAAAAATCTACACAATTCTATATTCATAGCAGTTTTTGCAAAATCCAGCAAGAGAAGCCGGCGGCGGCGTGAGCGATCATAGCGCTGGCGCGCTCTGAATTGGGCGATGCCAACACACGACGACAGGTGCCAACAAGAACAATCCAATTCTCACCGCCCCCTCCCCCGCCATGCGTGGCGCACAAGCGAGACCGTCTCTCCTGACTCCCTCGCCCCCGCCGGTGCGCCGTGCCTCTATGCCCACGCTTCAGGCATCATGACCACGGTTAAGGCTATGGCTAAATCTTAGGCATATTTGGCGGGCAGACTGCCCAGCTTCGCGCCGCGCCCGAACAGGGCTGTCCGGGCGAACACCGGAGTATGTGGGGAGCCGGGGCCGGACCGTCCTTGAACGCGCCGGAATGGCACGCGGGTTGCTCTCCCCATGTCCTGCGCCGCGCCACCGGGGGTTCCCGCCGGTGCGCCCCACCAGGATACGCCCCATGGCCGCACTCCAATCCGCCCGTTCGCACCGCCCCCCGGCCCCGCAGCCCGCCTCGGAGGAGTCCGCGACGCCCGCGGGCGTCGCGGTGACGCTGGACGGCATCACCCACCGCTTCGGCGCCTCCACCGCCGTGGACAACGTGACGCTGGAGATCAAGGCGGGCGAGCTGGTGGCCCTGCTGGGGCCGTCCGGCTGCGGCAAGACCACGCTGCTGCGCATCCTCGCCGGCTTCCAGGCGCAGACGCTGGGCCGCGTCGTCATCGGCGACCGGGTGGTCGACAGCCTGCCCCCCGCCGGTCGCGGCGTCGGCATCGTCTTCCAGAACTACGCCCTGTTCCCGCACATGACGGTGGCGCAGAACGTCGCCTACGGGCTGGAGGCGCGGGGTGCCGCCCGCGACGCGGTGCGGGCGCGGGTGGAGGCGATGCTGGGTCTGGTGAAGCTGGACGCCATGCGCGACCGCTTTCCCAAGCAGCTCTCCGGCGGGCAGCAGCAGCGCGTGGCGCTGGCCCGCGCCCTGGCGATCCAGCCGAGCATCCTCCTGCTCGACGAGCCCTTCGCGGCGCTCGACAAGAATCTGCGGCTGGACATGCAGATCGAGATCAAGCAGCTCCAGCGCCGCTTCGGCATCACCACCATCATGGTCACCCACGACCAGGAGGAGGCGCTGAGCATGGCCGACCGCATCGCCGTGCTGAGCCGGGGCAGGCTGGAGCAGTTCGGCACGCCGGAGGACGTCTACGACCGCCCCGGCACCCTCTTCGTCAACGGCTTCGTCGGCAGCGCCAACCAGTTGCGGGGCCGGGTCGTCCGCGCCTCCGGAAGCATCGCCGAGGTGGCGCTGGAAGCCGGCACCGTCCTGACCGCCGTCACCCCCGACGCCGCGCTCGCCGCGGGCGACCCCGCCATCCTCTGCGTGCGCCCTGAGAACCTGCGGCTCGCCACCGAGGCGGCGCCCCAGCAGATCGCCGGCACCGTGGACCTCGCCCTGCCGCTCGGCCCGGTCGTCGTCTACGAGGTGCGCACCGCCGACGGCGGGCAGGTGAAGGTGACCGAGCCGCGCGTGGCCGGCGCCGCTCTGCGCGCGCCCGGCACGCCGGTCCGGCTGCAACCCGTCTCCCCCCAGACCTGCCGCGCCTTCGCCGTTCCCGCGGGCGCCTGACCCAATCCCCCTTCCCTCCTCCTCCCCCTGGAGTGCCCGCCGATGACCCTCGACCGCCGCCAGATCCTCGCCGCCGGCCTCACGCTCGGCGCCATGTCCCTGTTTCCCGGCATGAGCTGGGCGCAGGCGCGCAAGCTGGTGTTCGCCACCTTCACCGGAAGCTGGGAGGAAGCCCACCGCGACGTGATCGTCCCGCATTTCCGCAAGGCCACGGGCAACGCCGACATCGCGCTGGACCCGATGCTGTCGGTGGACATGATCGCCAAGGTGTCCGCCGCCAAGGCGAACCCGCCGATCGACGTGATGCTGATGGACCCCGGCCCGCGCCTGTCGGTGATCGGCCAGGATCTGGCCGCCCCCTTCCCCGTCGACGACAGCAAGAATTACAAGGACCTGCTGCCGGTGGCCCAGCTTCCCGAAGGGCCGGGCATCTTCTTCCAGGCCGTCGGCATCACCTACAACCCGGAGAAGGTCAAGACCCCGCCGACGAGCTGGGACGACCTGTGGAAGCCGGAATACAAGGGCCGCGTCGGCATCACCAACATGAACTCGACGCTCGGCACCGCCTTCATGGTCGAGCTGGCGAAGACCCGCGGCGGCGGCGAGAACGACATCGAGCCGGCCTTCGCCGCGCTGAAGGAGCTTCAGCCGAACCTCGGCGCCGTGGCCCCCAACCCCGGCGCGCTCGCCACCCTGTTCCAGCAGGGCCAGATCGACATCTCGCCCGGCAACTTCAACGCCATCCAGATCCTGCGCGCCCGCGGCGTGCCGGTGGAGTTCGCGAAGCCGAAGACCGGCACCATCGCCTTCCTGACCACCGCCCACATCACCAAGAACTCCCCCAACGCCAAGCTGGCGGCGGCGCTGATCGAATCGGCCATGGCGCCGGAGGTCCAGACCAAGCTGATGCAGGCGCCCTTCTACGTCATCCCGACGAATTCCAAGGTGCAGATGGACGGCGACATCGCCCGCATGATCGCCAAGGACCAGGAGGAGCTGAAGGCGTCCTTCGTGTTCCACGACTGGTCGGTGATCAACCGGAACCGCGCCGGCTGGATCGAGCGGTTCAACAAGGAGATCAAGGTGTAAGGCGTCGGAACGGCCCCCCTCCCGACCTCCCCCCGCTGCGCAGGGGGAGGAGAAAAGCCCTCCCCTGCGCGGCGGGGGAGGGTTTGGGTGGGGGCCCACCGCGACCACTCTTCACGCCCCACAGGACTCCCGCCCATGACCGCAGCCACCGCCATCACCGCCCCCGGCCTCGCCGGACCCGCGACCGCCGCACGGCCCCGCATCGGGCGGGAATGGACGCTGGCGCTGCCGCTGGCCGCCTTCTTCGCGGTGTTCTTCGTGACGCCGCTGCTCCTGCTGGTCGCCGTCAGCCTCTACGCCGACGCCGAGATGACGCGGTTCGGGCTGGACCAGTACATCCGCTTCTTCGGCGACGCCTTCAATCTGGCCGTGCTCGGCAGCACGCTGCTGCTGGGGGTGAAGGTCACGGCGCTGACCCTGCTGTTCGGCTACCCGCTGGCCTGGCTCTACACCCGCAGCGGGCCGCGGATGCAGTCGGCGCTGATCCTGGTCATCATCCTGCCGCTGCTGACCTCCGTCGTGGTCCGCACCTTCGCCTGGATCGTCATCCTGGGGCGGGACGGCATCGTCAACAACCTGCTGCTGTCGCTGGGGCTGGCGGAGACGCCGCTGCGCCTGCTCTACACCGAGGGCGGTCTGGTCGCCGCCCTGGTGCAGGTGCAGATGCCGCTGATGGTGCTGCCGCTGATCACCACCCTGTCGCGGCTGGACCCCAACCTGCTCGACGCCTCGGCGGCGCTGGGCGCCGGGCCGTGGCGGGGCTTCCTCAAGGTGACGCTGCCGCTGAGCCTGCCGGGGATCGTCGCGGGGTGCCTTCTGACCTACGCCGCGTCGGTCACCGCCTTCATCACCCAGTCGCTGGTCGGCGGCGGGCAGATGCTGTTCATGCCGCAATACATCTATCAACAGACGATCACGCTCCACAACTGGCCCTTCGCCGCCGCCATCTCCATCGTCTTCATGGTGTCGGTGCTCGGTGTGGTGATGCTGTTCAATCTGCTGGGCCGCGCCAGCAAGGGGTACGTCCATGCCTGACATGCAGCGCCCAACCCTGGGAAGCGCCTCCTTCGGTCTCGTCATGGGCACGCTCGCCGGTGCGGCGCTGCTGCTGCTGGCGGCGCCGACGCTGGTGGTGCTCGTCACCTCCTTCACCGACGGCTATTCGCTGAAGTTCCCGCCGCCGTCCTACAGCCTGCGCTGGTATGCCTCGCTGATCGACGCGTGGCAGCTCCAGGACGCCGCCCTGGTCAGCCTGAAGCTGGGCGCCGTGGTGACCGCCGTGTCGGTGGTGCTGGGCACCGCCGCGGCGCTGGCCATCGGGCGCAGCCGCCGCGCCTGGGCGCGCGGGCTGGACGCCCTGTTCATGTCGCCGCTGGTCCTGCCGGCGCTGGCCTTCGGCCTCGCCTCGCTGGTGTTCTTCAGCACGGCGGGGGTGGAGCTGTCCTTCCTGACGCTGGCCATCGGCCACATCGTGGTCAGCGTGCCCTACGTCCTGCGCACCACGCTGGCGAGCCTCGCCCAGCTCGACCCCGCGCTGCTGGAAAGCTCCGAGAGCCTGGGGGCCGGGCGCCTCTACACCTTCCGCCGGGTGACGCTGCCGACCATCCGCAACGGCATCGGCGCCGGGGCCTTCATCGCCTTCATGTCGAGCTTCGACAACATCCCGGTGTCGCTGTTCATGGCCGACGCCCGCAACGAGGTGCTGCCGATCCGCATGTGGCAGATCCTGGAGAACAGCCTGGACGTCCGCGCCGCGGCGGTGTCCGGCGTGCTGATCGCCGTCACCGTCCTGGCGATGGTGGTGATGGAGCGGGTCGCCGGCCTGTCGCGCCAGCTCCGCTGAGCCCAAGACCCGAGACTCACGCCCCGCGGAACAGGGAATAGCCCCAGGGGGTGAACTTCAGCGGCAGATGGTAGTGCTGATCCACGTCGGTCACGGTGAAGCGGAACGGCGCCTCCTCCAGGAAGGCCGGCTCCGCCGCTCCCACGCCCTGCGCGCGCAGCCAGGGGCCGATGTGGAACACCGCCTCGTAGACGCCCGCCGTCACGCCGTCGCCGCCGACCACCGGATGGTCAAGCGCGCCATTGGCACACAAACGGCTTTCCGCTAGCCTGTCCCGCTGTCCGCCCCGCAAAGCATAGAGTTCCACCCTCATCCCCCCGGCGGGCACCCCGCGCGCCACATCCACCGCATGCAACGAAATCCCGCCGGCCATCGGCCCGTCCCTTTCCTTTGTGGAGTCCCCATGAACGTCTGGTTGCTGCCTCTGATCGCCATGGCGGCGGTTCAGGCGTTCGTCGGGCTGTGTCTCTTCGCCATCCCGGTGATCGCGCCGCAGGCGGCGCCCGACCTGGGGGTCGATCCGGGGCTTCTTGGCCTTTATACCGCGGTCGTCTTCACCGCCGCCATCCCCGCGTCGCTGGGGGCGGGCGGGCTGATCGCGCGCTGGGGGGCGATCCGCACCTGCCAGGCCTGCCTGCTCGCCGCCGCCGGGGCCGCGCTGCTGTCGGCCAGCGCCCTTCCCATCGCCTTCCTGCTGGGGGCGCTGGCGCTGGGCTTCGCCTTCGGGCCGGAGACGCCGGCCAGCACGCAGCTGCTGTCCCGGCTGACCCCGCCGGAGAAGCGGCCGCTGGTCTTCTCGCTGCGCCAGACCGGCAACCAGTTCGGCGGCATGGCCGCGGGATTCGCCGTGCCGCTGCTGGTCCTCTCCGTCGGCTGGCAGGCGAGCCTGCTGGTCGTGGCGGGTGCCACCGCCGTCCTGGCGCTCGTCCTGGAGCCGCTGGCCCGCCGCCACGACGGCGACGACCGCGCGGCCCCGCGCCCCGCCGGACGCGGCACGCTGAAACGCGCGCTCGATCTGGTCGCCGGGGAACCGGCGCTGCGCCGGCTGGCCATGGCGGTCTGCGCCTTCTCGGCCATGCAGCTCTGCCTGAACGGCTTTCTGGTCAGCTTCGCGGTGACCGGCCTGGGCTGGAGCCTGCCGCTGGCCGGGACGGCGCTGGCGGTGGCGCAGGGCGCCGGGCTGGTCGGGCGCGTCGGCTGGGGCCTTGTGGCGACGCGCTGGGCGCCGCCCCGCGTCATCCTCGCCGGGCTGGGCGTCGCCATGAGCGTGGCCGCCGCCCTGGTCGCCATCGCCTCCCCCGGCTGGCCGGTGCCCGCCTTCCTGGCCGTCTGCGCCGCCTTCGGCCTGTCGGCGAGCGGCTGGAACGGCCTGTTCGTCTCCGAGGTCGCCCACCTCGCCCCGCCGGGCCGGGCGGGCGAGGCGACGGGCGGCATGCTCGCCATCGCCTACGCCGGGCTGGTCGCCGGACCGGCGCTGTTCAGCCTTCTGGTCGCCGGGGGCTTCGGCTACTCCGCCGGCTATCTGGCCGCCGCCGCCGCCGCGCTGGCCGGCGTCGCGGCGCTGATCATCCCCCTGCCGCCGGCCCCCACGCCCGACCTTTCCACCGCTGCCGAGGACACGCCATGCGCCTGATGAGCGCCCGCCGCATCGCCGAACAGGTCGCCGCCCGCGCGGTCAGCGCCGTCGCCCTCTACGACGAGTTGCTGGAGCGGATCGCGGCGGAGAACCCGCGGCTGAACGCCATCGTCCATCTCGACCCGGAGGCCGGGCGGGCGGAGGCGCGGGCCGCCGACGAACGCGCCGCGCGGGGCGAGGCGCTGCCCCTGCTGGGCGTGCCCTTCACGGTGAAGGACAACATCTGGGTGCGCGGCCAGCCGGTCCGCCAGGGATCGCGGCTGTTTCAGGATTTCGTGGCGCCGGAGGACGCGGTGGCGGTGGCCCGGCTGCGCGCCGCGGGCGCCGTCTTCGCGGGAATCACCAACTGCTCGGAATTCGCCTGCAAGGGGGTGACGACCAACCTCCTGCATGGCCCGACCCGCAATCCCTGGGACCGGTCGCTGACGCCCGGCGGCTCCTCCGGCGGGGCGGCCAGCGCGGTGGCGGCCGGCTTGGCGCCGCTGGCGCTGTGCACCGACGGCGGCGGCTCCACCCGCCGGCCCGCCGCCCATGCCGGGGTGGTCGGCATGAAGCCGTCGGCCGGAATCGTCCCCCACCCCGTCGGCTTCGCCGAGCCGGTGTTCGGCAACTCGGTGATCGGCCAGATGGCCCGCTCGGTCGCCGACGTGGCGCTGATGCTCGACGCGCTGGCCGGGCCGGACCCGCGCGATCCGCAGTCGGTGGCGGTGTCCGGCTCCTTCGCCCGCGCCGCCGCCGACCCCGGGCCGGCGGGCCTGCGCATCGCCTACAGCCGGCGGCTGGGGCTGGACGCCCCGGTCGATCCGGAGGTCGCCGCCTGCGTGGAGCGCGCCGTCCACCGCCTCGCCGACGCCGGGGCCATCGTGGAGGAGGCCGACCCGGTCTGGCCCGAGGGAGCCGGGGAAAGCGGCCTGATGCCCC
The DNA here is from genome assembly GCF_003119115.1 of Azospirillum sp. TSH58. NCBI lineage: Bacteria > Pseudomonadati > Pseudomonadota > Alphaproteobacteria > Rhodospirillales > Azospirillaceae > Azospirillum > Azospirillum sp. TSH58. The sequence goes on along the minus strand of NZ_CP022363.1, from coordinate 737,259 downwards.
TCCAGTTCGCCGGCCTCGCCGCGCTCTACGGCGAGCGCTACCGCACGGCGCCGGAGCTGTTCGACCCGGACATCGGGCAGCAGATCGAGACCGGCCTGCGCACCGGCGGCGCGGAGGTCGCCCGCGCCCTGCATCTGCGGGAGGAGGCCTACCGCGCGCTGGCCGCCCTCTTCGCACGCTACGACCTGCTGGTCTGCCCGACGACTCCGGTCACCGCATGGCCGTTCGACCGGCTCGGCCCCGCCACCATCGATGGGCGTCCGGTGACGCCGCGCGGCCACGCCATCTTCACGCCGCTGTTCAATCACTGCTACGCGCCGGCCTGCTCGGTCCCCTGCGGGCTGACGGAGAGCGGCGGGCTTCCCGTGGGGCTCCAGATCGCCGGTCCGCGGCTGTCCGATGCGGCGGTTCTGCGGCTGGCCGCCGCGGTGGAGGCCACCTGCGGTTACACGCCACCCTTGCCGTAACAGCTTTTCCAAGAAATGGAGAGCCAGCAATCGGGATAGAACGGACAGCCTGTTTTAATTACCATCGTATTCTGGCAATCTTTGCCCGCGGAAGGGTGGAGTAAGGAGATACGGGTGAAGACCAGCGAGCCGGACCAGCGGCCTGGATGGTCGGCGCGTCGGTTGTCGATTCTTTTCCTTGTGGTTGTATTACCGCTGATCGCCTTCGAAGTGCACAGCATCCTGGAATTGCGCAAGTCCCGGGAAGCGGAAATCCGTGTGGATTCGATGCAGCTTCTGGACCAGGTCGAATCCGAACAGCAGCGCATCGCCGACGACATTGAACACGTATTGGTTGCTCTTACCGAAATGGGGGTCGGGCGGCTGTCGCCAACGGCCTGCCAGGACACGCTTCTCCGGATCAAAGCCAAATACCCACCCTATCTGGCCGTGAGCGTCAGCAACCGGTCCGGGACCATCTGGTGTTCCACCGAACCGCAGGCGCGCGGCCTGTCGGTCGCCGACCGCAGCTACTGGCAGGAGGCGCTGACCACCGGAGAGCAGAGCAACGGGGCCACCCTGACCTCCCGCACCACGGGCCGCCCCTCCATCCCCTTCGCCCTGGCCTACAAGGACGAGAACGGCACTCCGGCGGGGGTGGTGACGGTGCTCCTCGACACCACCTGGCTGAACCTGTTCCTTCGCGAGAAGAATCTGCCGGACGACGCGGAGGTGGTGATCGCCGACCGCTCCGGCATCGTCCTGGCGCACCAGCCCGAAACGCCGGACACCGTCGGCCGGCCGTTGATGGCGCCCTATCAGGCCATGCTGGACCGGGGTGAGCGGCGTGTGGTCGAAGCGCCGGGTCCCGATGGCCGGATGCGGGTCACCGCGGTCTCGCCGCTGGCCGCCGGCGTCCCCAACCTCTACGTCCATGTCAGCCTCGACAAGGACCGCTCGATGCAGCCGGTCAACGAGGCGGCCCGGCGCACCCTTCTGATCTTCGCCGGGCTGTTCCTGTTCGCCGGGCTGATCGCCGGCTGGAGCCTGTGGCGTTTCCTGCGGGCGCACGAGATGGCGCGCAGCAACGCGCTGCGCATGGCCGCGGTGCTCGGCAGCACGGTGGACGGCGTGATCGAGCTGGATCGCGACTGGCGCTTCACCTCCCTGAACGACAAGGCGATCTCCCTGATCGCCCAGGGCCGCGATCTGCGCGGCCGGTCGCTGTGGGAGGCCTTTCCGGAACTGGTGGACACGCCGCTGTGGCGCAAGGCTCATCAGGCGATGGCAGATCATATGCCCACGGACGCCGAGTTCCAGGGCGCGCGCACCGGGCGCTGGTTCTGGATGCGGGCCTTTCCCAGCGCGGACGGCATGTCGGTCTATCTTCTCGACATCACCCGGCGCCGCCAGGCCGAGGACGATCTGCGCAAGAGCAAGGACCGGCTGAGCCTCGCTCTGGAATCGGCCATGGCGGGCTCCTTCGACTGGAATCTGGTGAACGGCCAGGGGCACTGGTCGGACGAAACCTTCCGCATTTTCGGCCTGGACCCGGCGGTGCACGAGCCGACCAGCGCCGTCTGGCGGTCGGTGGTCCATCCCGACGATTTCGACATCGCCACGCTGAAGGCCCAGACGGAAATGCTCGCCGAACGGCGCGCCTACATCCGGCTGGAATACCGCATCATCCAGCCCGGCGGCGCCGTCCGCTGGGTCTCGTCGATCGGACGCGTCAGCTATGGTCCGGACGGCACGCCGCTGCATTTCAACGGCCTGAACCTCGACATCACCGAGCGCAAGGCGCTGGAGGAGG
>NZ_CP022363.1:300000-430000 GCF_003119115.1 Azospirillum sp. TSH58 | reverse complement strand
ATCTAACCGCGCTCCGTTGATCCGGAGCCGGGACCCTGCATGGCGGGTAGTTTGACTGGGGCGGTCGCCTCCCAAAGTGTAACGGAGGCGCGCGATGGTGGGCTCAGAGCGGTCGGAAATCGCTCGTCGAGTGCAATGGCATAAGCCCGCCTGACTGCAAGACAGACAAGTCGAGCAGAGACGAAAGTCGGCCATAGTGATCCGGTGGTTCCATGTGGACGGGCCATCGCTCAACGGATAAAAGGTACGCCGGGGATAACAGGCTGATGACTCCCAAGAGTCCATATCGACGGAGTCGTTTGGCACCTCGATGTCGGCTCATCACATCCTGGGGCTGGAGCAGGTCCCAAGGGTTCGGCTGTTCGCCGATTAAAGTGGTACGTGAGCTGGGTTTAGAACGTCGTGAGACAGTTCGGTCCCTATCTGCCGTGGGTGTCGGAGTTTTGCGAGGATCTGTCCCTAGTACGAGAGGACCGGGATGGACATACCTCTGGTGCACCGGTTGTCACGCCAGTGGCATGGCCGGGTAGCTAAGTATGGACGGGATAACCGCTGAAAGCATCTAAGCGGGAAACCCACCTCTAAACCAGAACTCCCTTGAGAGCCGTGACAGACCATCACGTCGATAGGAGGCATGTGGACGGGCGGCAACGCCTGAAGCTGAGCCTTACTAATCGCTCGATCGGCTTGATCCTTCCCAGCAGGCGGCCCGCGCGCAGCGGCAAGCCCTGGGCGCACGAGCCAACACCGCAAGAATGCAAGAACGTCCTCGATCATTGACACCTCTGCCGTCCCTGTCCGGATGGTTCGCGTGTGCCTTGGTGACCTGGTGGTCATGGCGAGGCTCCCAACACCCGATCCCATTCCGAACTCGGCCGTGAAACGCCTCAGCGCCGATGGTACTGCGTCTTAAGACGTGGGAGAGTAGGTCGCCGCCAGGTCACCACGGCACACGCCAAACCAGCCAGGACGTGGACGGACAAGGCTTCAAACACACTTGACAATCGTCGCACATCGTCCCTTCCCAAGGAACATCCGCGGGGTGGAGCAGCCCGGTAGCTCGTCAGGCTCATAACCTGAAGGTCGCAGGTTCAAATCCTGCCCCCGCAACCATCTTTATTTGCTCGGCAAGGCCGGCCCCGGAGACGGGGCCGGCCTTTCGCGTTCCGGAGCACAGCGCCAGGATGCCGGCCAGCGCGCCGTGCAGGTCCACCCGCAGCGTACCGTCCTCCGGCATCAGCACCACGGCCTCGATCAACGACCGGATCAGTTCCGCGGCCTCGGCCTGCGTGTCGGGCGTGGTGAGCGCGTCCTGCAGCGCCGTCACCCGTGCCCGATACAGATCCGCCATATTGGGGTGGAGGAGGGGGCGACGCTTGGCAGGGGCTTCGGCAAGAGTCAGGCGGAGTTCCTCCTGCCGGGCTTCCAGCCGGACAAGCTCGTCCTTCACCGACCGGGCCGGAACCCCTTCCGCTATGGCGTCGACCAGCTTGCCCATGCGCCGCTCGACCCGCGCCAACTCTGCTTTGGCCTGATCCACGGTCGAGCTCTCGGCGGCCAACTGGCGGTTCAGTTCCGCGGTGAACTCCTCGCAGAACACCTTGAACAGTTTCGGCTCCATCAGCCGTTGGCGCAGGCTATCCAGCACCGTCGCTTCGAGCACGTCGCGGCGAATGTTCATCCGGTTGCCGCACGCTGTTGGACCTTTGTTGCGTGCCGCTGAGCAGCCGAACAAGTTGGCGGAAATCTTCGAGTAACCTCCGCCACAGCAGCCGCAACGGATCAAACCCGACAGCAGGAAACGGGGACGACGTCGATCCCAGAACTCCTGCGGACCGCCTGCAGCACCACGGACGTCGTTCGTCATCTGCGCTTGGCGCGCCTTCACCCGATTCCAAAGCTCCTGGTCGACGATGCGCAATTCGGGCACCTCCTGCACGACCCACTGGTCGGGTGCGTTCAACGGCTGCCTCGGCCTCGTTGATGCGCCGCTGTCCGTGCACCGGCAGCCCATCGGGCCCAAAGGCGTGCACGACATCATAGCCGTAGCACCGCCCGCCCGCCGAAGCACCAGCCTCCACCCGGCCGCGCAAGCCGCGCCGCGTCTTGTCGGCGAGATCCTTCAAGAAGAGGGCGTTCATCGTGCCCTTCAGGCCGACGTGCAGATCGGTGATTTCCCCCTCGGCCAGCGTGATGATGCGGATGCCGGCGAACTGCATGCGCTTGAAGAAGGCGGCGACGTCCGCTTGATCACGGCTGATCCGGTCCAGCGCCTCGGCCACCACGACCGCGAAGCGGGCGGCCATCGCGTCTTCGATCAACGCCTGAATGCCGGGGCGCAAGAGCGAACCGCCGCTGATCGCCCGGTCGGCGTAGGTCTGGGTGAGTGTCCAGCCTTCCCGAGCGAGACGCTCCCGGCACAGGCGAACCTGGTCCTCGATGGAGGCGTCACGCTGCTGGTCAGAGCTGTAGCGGGCGTAGATGACGGCTTTCATGCTCAGCCCTCCACGCTCGGGCGTCGGCCCCGGGTTCCCGGCCCTGTCCTGCGCAAGTGCTGCACGGTGTCCTGCAATTGTCGGGCGGCGTTCAGCGAGGCCGCATGGTTGTAGTAGCGCTCCGATGTCCGCAACGTGGCATGGCCCAGAATGGACATGATGATCGCCACCTCCTCGGGAGCCCGAAGCGCGACGGTGGTCGCCGCGCAGTCCCGGAAGAAGTGCGGCGGGATCGCAACCCCAACCGTCCGTTTGGTCACCCGCGGCAGGATCTGCTGCACGCTTTTGAGGTCGAGGGGCCCAAGCCGGCCGATCCACAAAGCGTCCGACGCCAGCCCCTCCAACAGGACCGGGCGATGTTCCGTAAGGTACGCATGCAAATGGGGCACCAGAGAACTGGGCCACGGGAATTCCAGTGGTCGGTGCGTCTTCATCTCGGAACCGGCAAAGCGCACGAGCACGGAATCGTCGTCGATGAGGACGTGTAAGCCGAGCGCCATCATCGCGAGGTTGGACAGGCGGATGGGCCGCAGCGCCAGGAAGGCCATCAACAATCCGTCGCGGTAGTGGAGGCCCGGGTGCGCGGATTGCGCTTGGACTGCGCTTCGCTCATCAAACGCAAGCCGGCCTCGACGAGGCGGTTGGTCTCAACCAGCCGATCCATTTTGCTGCGCGCCGGCACCGCCTGCGCTTCCAACCGAGAGGCGGCGGTGCGCAGCCAACCGATATCGGCACCGGGCGCCATGACGCGGACCGCTTCGTGCAGGCGCGTGATCATGGTCGCAATCGATTTTGGTGCCAGGGAACGGCGCAGGTAGGCGAGATAACCATGCACGCGCTCGCGGGTGATCCGGCCGTCCGGCGGAAGGACGGGATCGAGCAGGCTCTGATCGGCGAGCCATGCCAGCCAGTGACCGTAGCACAGGACGGTGTGGTCCGCGGTGACGGCACGCCAATGGGCAGCCAGACCGGGATCGTCCAGCGGGTCCGAACCAGCGCGGGCCATCTCCCAGGCGTGGCGGTCAACGTCCGGCCAGGTTTTCAGGGCGAGCGGGGCCAACGGCAGAAGGCGGCGGCCGCGGGGCATCACCGAGCCTCCATACGGCGTGGGGAGAGTGATGGCCTGGAGCGGAGATCTTCGACCAGCCGATCATAACGACGGATGTTCGCGGCGCGTTCCTCCCCGGCGTAGTGGGTCACCGTGGTGGTGATGTTCCGATGCCCGAGCAGTTGGCGGGTCCCTTCGTAGTTGGTCGGGTCGTGCTGCAGGTTCAGCTTGGCGGCGATGTGACGGAAGCTGTGCGCCGTCACCGTCAGTCCGGTTTCCTTGTGGACCTGAGTGCTGATCTGTTCGGACAGGCGGTGGAGAGCTTTGTGGCCAGATCCCTTGCCGGGGAACAAATAGCGGTTGTCCGGCTCGGTCAACTGCGGGCGATACTCACGCAGATAGAGGTTGAGCAGACGGGTGGACGCAGGCGGCAACTCGAAGGCGAGATCTTGGCCGTTCTTCACCTCGTGTGCCTCCAACACGATGTGGACGGTGTCGCCGATCGGTGAGCGGGTCCAACGCAAGTGGCGGTCGAGGCAGAGCGTGGCCAAGTTGGCGCGACGGATGGCCGTCATCAGCAACAGTTCTACAGCGACGGCGGTCTGAACGCGCAGCGCTTCGCCGCGGGTGCCGAGCGCTTGGCGGTAAACGCTGTCGGTCACCCGCTGGGGAAACTGCAGCAGGTCGGCGAGGCGGGCCGGGTTGTCGAGCTGGCGCAGAATGGACTTGTTTTTGTCGGTCATCCCTTGCCGCGGCGGCCTGATGCGCCGGACGACGGCGCGCAGTACTTCCAGTTGATCATCCGGCAGACGCACCCAGTGCTGGGCGGCGCCCAGCATGGCGATGGCCAGGGCAGCCGGCTGTGCCTTGCCGTGCCCGTTGTCCGTGATGAGGTACCGCAGCGCTTCTTTGAATGTGTGCACTGTGACCAAATCGGCGAGCGACTTGAGTGTGCTCGGGTCGTTGCCGCGCAAGGCGATGGCGGAGGCCCACATGCGGACCTGCTGCCGGCGCGCCTTGAGTGTGCTCGGCTTCATCGGCCTCTTGGGGCCGAATTCGGCCAAGGGATCATCACCGGTCAGTTGCGCGAGCCAGTTGTCGACGTCGGTCTGCAGGCTTTCGGGAAAGCAATGCCATTCCAGCGACCATTGCCGGGGCGAGCGCGGCAACGTGAGGCGGGTCTTCGGCCAAGTCGGGACAGCCGTCGTCATCCGGTTCCAGATGCGGACCAGATCGCGCTGCATGGTCGCGGGGCCGCGGCAGAAGTCCACCTTGTCGAGGTAGTGACGGAAACCGGCTACCACGGTGTCATCGACATGCTCCGGAGCGATGTCCCGTTCCGAGCAGAAGCGGAAGAAGCGGGTCAGGGCATAGCGCGTGAATTTGCTGGGAACCTGCTCATAGAGGGCTGCCCAGGCCTCCGTGAAGATCTGGGTATTGCGGCCTTCGGACCAGCCAACCAGCCGAAGCGAGCGGGTGAGATCGGCCCGCAGGTTCTGCAGGCGCTTGGCGCTGACGCCGACCTCACGCGGGTGCAGCTTGTGCAGGCGAGCCAGCAAGGCGCGCTCGTTGGCCTCCAGCTGATCGGGGGCAGCCTTCAGGAGCTTGGCGATGGAAACGATCGACGAACGCAGGGCTCGCTGCTTGCCAACCTCGAGATCAGCTGCGTCGAGGCTATCCAGCAATTCGGCGAGCGTGCGGGGCTTTTTCGCAATGGTCGGCGTGGTCGTGCGGAGGGCGGGGTAAATGGTGTCCATGGGAACCTTGTGGAATGTTATGGAGTGGCGCGATCCCGGTGACCGTTTTGGGACAGTACCACGGGACAAAACGGAAGGTTTTGCTCCGTAGTGTTCTCCAAATGGCCTCTCAACCCATTGAAATGGGCAGAACTATGAGGAATCCAGGTGAATTAGCGACGGTGCATCTTGATGAAGACTTCCAGGTCTTCGGGAGCGATGCGGACGAGGCGCCCAAAGCGGTGGGCGTGCAGGTGTCCAGCCTTGATCTGTTCGCGGATCCACCGCGAGCAGGTCTGGGTGATATCCGCGACCTGTTCGACCGTCAGCATGCGCGACTCAGTCGTCTTGGAAGGAAAGGTTTTCGGCATCGGAGGCTCCGGGTTTGGCGTCGCGGAAGCCGGGCAAATCTCCGAAGTCGCTGGTCCCTTCGATCCACGCCTTGGCGGCGACACGAGCCAGCAAGCGGGAAAGCCCGATGAGGCCGGTCGTGTCCGGAGGCGTGGTGTAGGAGCCGGGGCGCTCATCTGGTCTCCGGCGTGTCTGGCCGGGACAGTCACGCGGTCGCAGCGGGCAACGTGAGGGCGAGATCATCGCGCAAGGGGGCGATGGTTTCCAGGGTCATGTAGCGTGCCCGCTGCACCGCCCATTCGTCGTTCTGTTCGAGCAGGATGGCGCCGATGAGCCGGGTGATCGCCGCCTCGTTGGGGAAGATGCCCACCACCTCGGTGCGCCGCTTGATCTCGCCGTTCAGCCGCTCCAGCGGGTTCGTGCTGTGGATCTTGGCGCGGTGCTCCTTGGGAAAGGTCATGAAGGCCAGCACGTCCTCCTCGGCCTCGTCGAGCAGGGTGGCCAACTTGGGCAGCTTGGGGCGGACCTGATCGGCCACCTGGCGCCACTGCGCCTTGGCGGCGCCGGCGTCATCCTGGGCGAACGCGGTGGCGATGAAGGCCGACACCACGCGCCGGCCGCTCCGCCCGGCATGCGCCAGGGCGTTGCGCATGAAGTGCACCCGACAGCGCTGCCACGTGGCGCGGAACACCTTGGACACGGCGGCCTTGATGCTTTCGTGGGCGTCGGAGATCACCAGCTTCACCCCGGCCAAGCCGCGGCGCTTGAGCTTGCGCAGGAACTCGATCCAGAAGGTCTCGGCTTCCGAGGCGCCGATGTCCATGCCCAGCACCTCGCGCCGGCCGTCGGTGTTCACGGCCACCGCGATGGTGACCGCCACCGAGACGATGCGCCCGTTCTGGCGAACCTTCACGTAGGTGGCGTCGATCCACAGGTACGGCCAATCGCCTTCGATGGGACGCTCCAGGAAGGTCTTCACCCGCTCGTCGATCTCCTCGCACAGCCGGCTGACCTGGCTCTTGGAGATGCCGCTCATGCCGAGCGCCTTCACCAGATCATCCACCGAGCGCGTCGAGATGCCGTGGACGTAGGCTTCCTGGATCACGGCGGTCAGCGCCTTCTCGGCCATGCGGCGCGGCTCCAGGAAGCCGGGGAAGTAGCTGCCCTTGCGCAGCTTGGGGATGCGCAGCTCGACGGTGCCGGCTCGGGTCTCCCAATCACGCTCGCGGTAGCCGTTGCGCTGAACCAGCCGCTCGGCGGAGCGCTCACCGTGGGCGGCGCCGGTCAGGCCTTGCACCTCCAGTTCCATCAGCCGCTCGGCCGCGAAGCCGATCATCTCGCGCAAGACGTCAGCGTCAGGGCTCTTCTCCAGCAGCGCGCGAAGCGCCATCATCTCGTCGGTCATCGTGGTCACCCTTCGGTCGGGTTGAGGTGTGGTGACCAGACTCTACCGAAGACCCACGATGACCGCCCCGCTGTGGAAAACCGGCCCGCCTACGCCAGCTCTGGGGGCGCTTCGGCGGGCCGGCTCCCCACAGCTCCTACACCACGTTCAGGGACGTGACCCTTGGGAAGGCCCTAAATTGATGCCCGGACGGCACGCCTGCAGTGTGCCGTCCGGGCTGGCTGACCTCGAGCCGCCTTTGGCACAAAAGCCGTACTGTAGCATGATGGCGGCCAGCCTTCCTTGAAATCCGAACGGTTGCTTGGGCACGAGCCCGCACCACAAGGAAGGAATACAAGGATGTCGAACATGGTCCCGACCGCCGGCATCGACTGCGGCAAGTGCTTTTTGGATGTGGCGGTTGTCTCTAGCGGCGGCAAGATCCGGGTCGCCAACACGCCGAACGGGCACCAAGATTTGGTGGCTTGGCTCGCTCGGAAGAGGGTCGCTGTTGTCGGACTGGAAGCCAGCGGTGGGTATGAGCGGTCGGTTCGCGACGCCTTGCAGGCCGCCGGCCTGTCGGTGCGCGTGTTCGATCCGGCTCGCGTACGCTATTTCGCCAAGGCCAAGGGGCAGCGGGCCAAGAACGACACCATCGACGCCGCACTGATCGCTGAGTTCACCGCCTCCCAAGCGGCTCCAACCACCACGCCACCTGATCCGGACCGTGAGGAACTGGTGGCATTGGTCAAGGCGCGCCGCCTGCTGGTCGACAAGCGCGTCGATCTGCGTCACGCTTCGGCAGGCGCCCCGGCGATGGCGCAGGCGGCGTTGGAAGAGGCCGTCAAGGGGCTGACTTCGGCGATCGAGGCGCTGGAAGCCGAGATCCACAGCAGGGTCAAGGCCCAATCGGAACTGGCCGGCCGAGTGGCTGCGCTCCAGACTGCACCCGGCGTCGGGCCAGTGGTGGCCATCACGCTGGCGATTCTGCTACCGGAACTGGGAAAGACGACCGGAGAACGCATCTCCGCCCTGGTCGGCGTTGCTCCCTTCGATCATGACAGCGGCCAATCGCGTGGTCAGCGCCATATCGCCGGTGGGCGCGCCGATGTTCGGCATATCCTCTACATCGCGGCCGAAGTCGCCGCCACCCACAGCAAAGGCGTGATCGCCGATTTCTACGTCCAGCTGAAAGGGCGCGGCAAGCCGTCGAAGGTGGCGCTGACCGCCTGCATGCGCAAACTGATCGTGCGCCTCAACGCCATGCTGGTCAAAGGCCAGACCTGGGAGGCCCACCCCGCCTAACGTAACGATGCCGACGGTCGGCGCTCGCCGCCGACCGAATGCCAAGCATACCGAACCGCGGGCGCGGACCGGTCAAGGCCGAAGCCGCCCGAAGGGCGGGCGCGCCTCGCGCGCGTCTTGACAGGGAGCACCCGTGGTTCATTCCCTTCTTCGGACAAAGACGGTTGCTACAGTCCGGAGTTAAACCCCGTCGAGCGCGTCTGGCTGTACCTGCGCGAGAGCTTTTTGTCCCACCGGCTCCTGGACGACTACGACGCCGTCGTCCAGGCCTGCTGTGACGCCTGGAACGCCCTAATACTATAGCCGGTCTTTATCGGTTTGGGTGCGGCGTTTCCAGTGGGAGCATCGCGCCCGCTGCTGATGGCGTCTTCGCCAGAGTGACCAAGCAAAAACCGTGGCGGGTTTTGGGGGCGGAGGGGCGAGCAGCCGGTGGAGCAGGCGGCGGATTTCCGGCACGGTCAAGGGCAGAAGGTCGGCTTCCAAGTCGGCCGGGTCCTCTCCCCCCGATGGCCGCCTTGCGTACGACGGTGAGGAACGCCAAGGCCACCATGGCCAAGGTGATGTGCCGGTGCCAGCCGGGCCACGAGCGCACCTCGTAATGGTCGAGGCCAACCTCGCCTTTGGCCAGTTCGAAGGCACTCTCGATGGTCCAGCGCGTGCCGGCCACCCGCACCAGTTCCTTCAGCGTCGTCCCGGCCGGAGCGAAGGTGAAGTAGAAGGTCAGATCGCCATCGGCCAAGCGGCGCCGGATCAACAGTCCCTTGTCCCATCCCTCCGGGGCGCCGCGAAACGGCAGATGAGCCCAATCGTACAGCCGCGGCCCCTTGGAGCCATCACCGGCACCGATCCGATGCCAGCCGTCAGCCGGCACCTCCTCGACCCAATCGCTCACCGTGCCCGGGAACAGCCGCTGGCCGCTGGTGACCGCCAGCACATAGCCGATCCGGCGCCGCACCAGGGCTTGGCGCAGGGCGCTGTCGGCTCCGTACACGCTGTCGGCCGCGACCCACGCGCACGGCACCCCGGCGTCGAGCGCGCGCTCCAGCATCGCCGCTCCCAGCTTCGGCTTGGTGGCGAAGGCCACCTCCTCGGGCACCCAGGCGAGGCGACGGCGTTCCTCGTCACCGGCCCAGGACTGCGGCAGGTACAAGGCGCGGTCGATCAGCGCGTGGCCATGTCGGCCGGCGTAGCCGAGGAACACGCCGATCTGGCAGTTCTCGATGCGCCCCGCGGTGCCGGAGTACTGGCGCTGCACGCCGACCGAGCGCGTGCCCTTCTTCACGAAGCCGGTCTCGTCAAGCACCAACACGGCCTGCGGATCGCCCAGGTGCTCGACCACATAGGCGCGCAGATCGTCGCGCACGGCGTCGGCATCCCAGCGCATGCGCGCCAGGAAATCCTGCACGCTGTCTGGGCTGGCGTCGCCCGCTGCTTCGGCCAGATGCCAACCGTTCTTGCGCTCCAGCGGCGCCAACAGGCCGGCAACGTAGGACCGCGCCCGTCGCCGCGCCTCAACCCGGCAGAACCGCGACCCAAGCCGTCCCATCAGCGCGTCCAGAGCGCCGTCCCAGGTCCTCGCCTCGGCGACCGTCGTCATGCGCGGCATCCTCTTCGCAGAACGCCAACTCAACAGACGCAACAACCGATGATCCCGGCTGTAGTACTAACCGCCACACCGGAGCGCCTACGCTCCCTCACCAGCTATCCGTGGCTCCCACGTGTCAATGCTTAAGCGCGGCGGTATCAATCCTTGATGTCGAGGGTGGGCAAGGCGGTGCTTGGCGGCACACGCGGCGGTCGCTGTGGCCGTTATCGCCCGCCGCATGTTCGTCAGCTCAGAACGTCATGGAGAAGGCCAGTTCGGCCGAGCGCGGACGGCCCAACACCCAGCTTGTCGTTCCACCTGCCACCGCATACACCTCGTCGAACAGGTTGACGGCGCGCAAACTCAGCTTGGTGTTGTCCGTCGGCCGGTAATCCAGGCCGGCGTTGACCACCGTGTAGGCGGGCCGGACAACGGTGTTGGCGGCGTCGGCGTAGGTCCTGCCGACATACTGCACACCGGCCCGCGCCTCCCAGCCCGGCAGGAAGGCCCAACTCGCCCAGGCGTTGGCGGTGCGCTCCGGCACGCCGGTCGGCACGTTGCCGGCGTAGGACACCGCGCGGCCCGACACCGTCTGGCTGAAGTCGTCATATTTTGCCCGAAGCAGCGCGCCGTTCACGTCCACCCTCACACCCTCCCACAGGCCAAGCGACAGCGACGCCTCCAGCCCCCGCGACGACTGCCGGCCGACCTGAACGGTGATCCCCGGTCGGTTGGGATCGGTGGTCAGCAGCTTGTCCTTGACGATGTGATAGGCGGTGAGCGTCCACTCGCCGCGCCCCTCCAAGAAGGATTGCTTGACGCCGACCTCGACCTGACGGCCGGTGGACAGGTCGAAGTCCTTCTGCGCCGCCGACAGCGAGATCAGGTTCCCTACCGGATCGACCGCCGTGGCGTATTGCCCGTAAAGCGCGAGGCCGGGGATCACCTCGTAGACCGTGCCGGCCCGCCAACTGGTGGCGTGGAAATCCTTGTCGAAGCTGGTGCGGGCGACGGGATCCTCGCGGTGGATCGACGGCGCGTCGTGGCGCAGCCCGCCGATCAGCGCCAGCTTGTCGGTCACCGACAGGCGGTCCTCCAGGAACAGCGCATACTGGTCGGTCGTCGACCGAAGCCGTGCCGTGGTGCCCGCGAGATTGACGAACAGGCCGGGCGACGGGTCGAAGGGATCGACGCTGCTGGTCCCGCCATAGGGCGAGTTGCTGCTGTTCTTGAAGGTGATCCGGTTGACGTCGAAGCCGCCGACCAGCTCGTTCTTCATGCCGAACAGCCGGCTGCGCCACGTCGCGTCGAAGCGGTCGCCGACCTGCCGCTGGTCATGATAGATCTCGATGTAGCTGCTGCGGTTGATCCGCTGCGTGGCGGCGCTCCAGGCGTAGCTCTCCACGTTCTTCCAGTGCCGGTGACTCGTCAGGTGGTACGCGGTGTTGCGCAGGGTGAGGGCGTCCGACACCGCCCATTCGGACTTGAGCTGGGTCCAGTTGTCGCGGTAGCGGATCGCGCTGTCGGCCACGTTGAAATTGCGATGCCGCAGCGCGCGATCGATGCCGCCGTTGATGAGCGGCGTCCCGAAATACTCCTGCGGCTGCTGGTCGCCATGGTCGTTGGAGAGGGTGACGGACACGTCCGGCGTGGCCCGGAACGTCACCGCCCCGGACAGCGCGAGGTTTTTCGTGCCGCCCCGGTCGACCCAGCCGTTGGACCGGTTGCCGCTCACGTCCAGGCGGTAGGACAATGTCTCGGTCAGCGGACCTCCGCTGCCGAAGGCGGCGCGGCGCTGGGCGTCGGTGCCGATGGCGACCATGGCTTCGTTGCGGAGGTCCGTGGTCGGGCGCTTCGGCACCACATTGACGATTCCGCCGATCGCACCCTCGCCATAAAGCACGGAGGCCGGTCCGCGCAGCACCTCGATGCGCTCCGCCGACCAAGTGTCGAAGGGGAAGGTGACGGTCCCCGATCCGACATAGAGCCGCGTCCCATCGTAGAGCTGCATCACCGAGCCGTGGCCGGAGAAGCCGCGGGTCGCCAGGGACGAGCCGCCGTTGCCGGGTGCGGCCAGCGAGCTGAAGCCGGTGGCGTTCTGGGTGACGGCCTCGGTCACGCTGGTCTGCCCGCGGTCGCGGATGGTCTGGCCGGAGATCACCTCGACGCTGGCCGGAGTCTCCAGCGGGGTGAGGCCCAGGCGGCTGCCTCCGCTGTTGGGAACGTCGAGAGCCAGCCCGGCGGGGGCGGCGTCCATGCGCTGTCCGGTGACGGTGACGGGAGGAAGCGTGACCGGCGGCTCGCCGTCCTCCGCGAGGGCGGCGCCAGGACCGAAGGAGGCCGACAGCAGGAGCAGCGGCGCGAGGGACCGAGGACGGAAACCTCCGTGGCGGGTGGGAAAGGTGGGCATGGATGTTCTCCGGCAGGATTCAGTCGGGACAAGGGAAGGCGTTCCGCGGAACGGGTGCGTTCCGCGGTGGCCGGGTGAAGCGGGGTCAGACGAAGAGGAAGGGGTGGACGGTTAGGCGGGGTCAGCCCACGGCCGGTTCCTCCGGCGGTGGGTTGCGGTGCAGAACATCCCCCGTGGACAGGTGGTCAGTCAGCAGATGGCCATGGACGATGCGGTCGATCCGTTCCGGCGTCAGATCGCCGTACCAGACCGCGTCGGGCTGGACGACCAGCAGCGGCCCGCGGTTGCAGGGGTAGAGGCAGCTCGTCCGCGCGCACATCACCCGGCGCGGGCCGGCGTTCAGGGCGCGGTGTCCTTTCATCGCCTCGCGCAGACGCTGATACAGCGCATCGGCGCCGCGGTGCAGGCAGCGCGCACCGACGCAGACGAAGACTTGCCGGCCATGCTCGGGGATGGCCGACCAGCCGGGCTTGCCCAGGCTGGGGTCCGTCTCGCGCACGTCGGCCAGCCTTTCTGCCGGACCAGAAGCGATACGGTCGAGGGCGGCGGGCAGGTCCAGCGCGCTTTCCACCGGCGGCGCCAGACGGACCGTCATGCCGGCGCCCTGCGTGCCGGCCCAGTGACTGAGCGCGCCCGGCAGCCAGGCTGACAGGCTGGGATCGGCGGGCACCATGCTGGGGATCACCAGCGCCTCCGTCGTGCCCGCCCGCTCCAGTTCCGCCAGCACCGCCGGCAGGGCAGGGCCGGACAGGTCGGCGTGGGCGATGCCGACCGTCACCGGCACGCCGCGTGCGGCGTGGAGATCGGCGAGGGACGCCGCGAGCGCCTTCAGATTCTGTCCATGATCGAAGGACGCGCGTCCGTAGAGGACGATGGCGCGTGCGGGTACGGGATGGGACGACGTCATGGTGTGGTTTTCCGTCAGGCCGCCGGGCGGCGGCGCATGAGCCACAGGAAGAAGGCGCCGCCGACAAGAGCGGTGACGACGCCGACGGGAATCTCGCGCGGGGCGAACAGGGTGCGGGCGGCGACGTCCACCCACAGGAGGAGCAGCGCGCCGCCCAACGCCGCCACCGGCAGCAGCGCCCGCAGATGGCCGCCCACCAGCATCCGCGCGATGTGGGGCAGAACCAGCCCGACGAAGCCGATGCCGCCGCAGGCCGACACCAGCGCGCCGGTCATCAGCGCGGTGACCACGAACAGCTCCAGCCGCAGGCGGCCCGGGTCGGTGCCCAGCGAGCGGGCCGCGTCGTCGCCCAACGCCAGGGTGTTGATGGTCTCGGCGCGCAGCCACAGCCAGAGCAGCCCGGCGACGGTCAGCCCGGCGGGAATGGGCAGGACGCTCCAACGCGCGGTGCCGAAACCGCCCATCATCCAGAACAGCGCCGCGTCGGCGCCGCGGTCCGTCCCCGTGACGATCAGGGCGTTGGTGACGGCGTGCAGGATGAAAGCGACCGCCACCCCGGTCAGGACCAGCCGTTCGCTGGTCACCACGCCGTCGCGTCCGCGCGCGGCCGCGAAGACGGCCAGCATGGCGACAAGCGCGCCCAGGAAGGCGGCGACCGGCAGGCCGAGCGCCCCCGCGACCGTCCCGGCGTACAGGATCACCGTCACCGCCCCCACCGAGGCGCCCGCCGACACGCCGAACAGATAGGGGTCGGCCAGCGGGTTGCGCGTCACCACTTGCAGCACGGCGCCCACAGCGGCCAGCCCGGCCCCGGCCAGGGCGCCCAGCAGCACGCGCGGCAGACGCAGCTCCCAGACGATGTTGCGCTCGGCCCGGCTGGCGTCGGGAGGTGGGGCAAGCGACGGCCACAGCTCGTGCGCGATCACCGCCCAGACCTTGGGAATGGGAATGCCGGCGGCGCCGAATCCGACGGCGGCGACCGTGGACAGGGCCAGGACGGCGGCCAGCGCCAGGGACAGGGGCAGCAGGCGTGACCGGCTCATCGAGCGAAGCGCTCCGGGTGGAGGATCCGCGCCATGCGTTCCAGCGCATCGACGTTGCGGGTGGAGGGCGTCTGCTCGGCATAGGTAAGCACGATGAATTGACGCTTGCGCACCGCCTCGACGTCGGCCAGTTGCGGAGCGGCGGTCAGGTGACGGATGGCGGCCTCGGCGGGGACGCGGTGGTCGCTGACGATGATCCATTGCGGGTCGCGCCGAACCATTTCCTCCCAACTGACCCGGACGTAGCTGTTGGGAATGTCGTCGAAGATGTTGCGTCCGCCGGCCAGATCCATCAGCAGGCTGGTCATCCCCTCGCGCCCCACCGACAGCGGAGCGCCGTCGGTGTGGCACTGGTCGCAATACATCACGCGGGGCCGCTTCGCGACCGTGCCGGTGCGGTCGGTCACCGCGGCGACGCGGCGGCGGAAATCGGCCACCATGGCCTCGGCGCGCTCCGCGATCCCGAAGATGCTTCCGAGCGCCAGCAGGTCGGCGTAGAGCGTGTCCATGCTGATCGGTTCACGGAGACCGATGCGGATGCAGCTTTCCCGCAGCGTGTAGGTGGCGACCCCCATCTCCGCCAGCCGGGCCGGGGTGAGGCCTCGCGCCTCGCTGAAGCCATAGCTCCAGCCGGCGAACAGGAAGTCCGGATCGGCGGACAGCACCGCCTCCAGGCTCGGGGACCGGTCGGGAAGGCGGGGCAGAGCCGCCACCACGCCGGGCGGCGCGATCAGCCGGTGCTCGGCCCCCTCGATGCCGGAGACGGCGACCAGCCGGTCGGCCAGCCCGAGATCCAGCATGGTCTGCGTCATGTTGGTGTCGTGGACCATGGGCCGCTTGGGAGGTGCGGCGAAGCGGGCGGTTTCGAAGCAGTTGGCGACCTCGACCGGACGGGGCCGGGCATGGGCGTTTGCATGGGCGTTCGCATGGGCGTTTGCGTGGGCGCTGCTGCCAACGCCCATCATCAGGGCAAGCGTCAGAGGAAGGCCGCGGAGAGGAAGCGGGATCATGTGCGGTCCGATCTGTGATCCGTCAGGGGCGACAGGTCGATGCGCAACCGGCCGTCGCCGGGATGGCGGTCCACCGTAGCGGCGACGCGGTAGACGGCGGTCAGCCGCTCCGGGGTCAGCGCCTCCGCCGGCGCGGCATCGGCCTGAAGGCGCCCATCCGCCATCAGCAGGACACGGTCGCACCAGCGTGCCGCGAGATCGATGTCGTGCAGCGTTGCCACGACCGTGATCCCGAGGCCTCTCACGAGGTCGAGCACGGCGAAGCGGTGGTGAATGTCCAGATGGTTGGTCGGTTCGTCGAGCAGCAGGATGCGCGGGCGCTGCGCCAGGGCGCGGGCGATCATCACCCGCTGGCGCTCCCCGCCCGACAGATGTTCGATTGGCCGGTCCGCCAGGGCGCTCAGCTCCAGACGGGTCAGCGCGTCCTCGACGAT
Organism: Azospirillum sp. TSH58; assembly: GCF_003119115.1. Taxonomy (NCBI): domain Bacteria; kingdom Pseudomonadati; phylum Pseudomonadota; class Alphaproteobacteria; order Rhodospirillales; family Azospirillaceae; genus Azospirillum; species Azospirillum sp. TSH58. The sequence goes on along the minus strand of NZ_CP022363.1, from coordinate 414,292 downwards.
GGGGTGGTCGTCCGCTCCGGCCCCGGCGAAGGCGGAGCGGCGGTGGGCCAGTCGCCCCATGGCAACCACGTCGCGCACGGTGAAGCCCAGCGCCGCGGCGGCGTCCTGCGCCTGGAGCGCAAGCCGGCGAGCCAACTCCGCCGGGCGCAGGGTCTGCGGATCGTCGCCCTCGATGCGGATGCGTCCCGCCGAAGGGACCTGCAACCCGGCGAGGCAGCGCAGCAGCGTGGTCTTGCCGCACCCGTTCGGCCCGAGAATGCCGAGAAAGGCGCCCTCCGGGACGGCAAAGCCGATGTCCGACAGCACGGTGCGCCCACCCAGCCGGCACTGCAGCCCCTCGACCGCGATGGCCGGGCGGCATTCGGCGCGGACGGGCAAGTCCGAATGGGACGCGGTGGAACCGGGTGTCGGGAAAGGCGGTTGCGCCATCCATGCTTCCTGCCGTTGCGGGCGGGGAGAACTGGCGGACGTCTTGCGGAACACACGCCGCGTCCGGAACGGAATCCGACTGGGCGCATGGCAAGCGTTCCACCGGGACACCCCGCCCGAGGACGTTTCGTTGTGGTGCTGGCAGGTCTCCTGGCTTGCGGGTCGTCGCCGCTCCGTCCGGCCTTCCCAGCGCCGACGGGCGCCAGTGGCAGGAAATGACGGAACGGCTCACCGCTCACAGTTGCGGGGGCAGCCCCGGCCTCGCCGCAGGACGCGGCTCACCGGGTTCCCTCTTAGCTTCCGGCGGAGGCCGCCGGAAGAACCAGTACCGGCACCATTCATGGGGAACCCCGCCGTTCCGGTCAAGCTTTGTGAACGAAGGGTTGCAGAAAAGGTTGGGGAACCGCGATGCACGCCGCCTCCGTGGCGACGTCCGGTCACGGTGTGCCAGGGGCGCCCGTTTCGGGAACAAAGATCAGGCGCCCGTCCGGCAGGCGGTAGGTCGTTCCCGCAAGGACCCCCGGCCTTCCCCGATGGTGCCGGTCGATTCGCAGCGGATCATCTTCCGCCCGTCCCGGCCGCCAACCCGCCCTGGGCGGTCAGGCTGCCATGCCAGGCATCGGTGGCATGGCGGGTGATGACGTTGACGACACCGCCCAGAGCTTCCGACCCGTAGAGAGCGATGACATCGGTCCGCGCACCCCCTCGATGCGCTCGATGGCTTCCGGCGGCGCACAATACGGCTGGCGACGTGGCAAAAGGGCAAGAGAGTATCGTTTCCGCCCGAGGGCGGGCGCGGCTGACACGGCGATTCATGAATGTCCTCCAAATCCCCTTGGCGTGGGGAGGGCCACCACGCCTTTGAATGTAATGTTATAACATTACATTATGCGGTACAACCCAACCGAACGGCCTCAGTGCCGCCACTGGCAGCTCCAGGGAGATGACATCATGACCGCTGTCTCCTTCAGCGACGCACCGATCTCCACCCGTCTTCAGGCCCGCGAGGCTTGCACCATGTTTCCGACCCGGAGTCCCGCGGCGGACCACCGTTTTCCCGTGACCGTGCTGTCCGGCTTTCTCGGCGCCGTCCTTAACGATCCTCCCCACCGCATCATCTCATCTCGCCTTTCGCCAGGAATGGTCAAAGCGAACTGCTGCATGATTGGTCAGCGACAACGCTGAAATCAATAGCGCACAACAACTTCGGCGGACGAAAGACGAAGCAGCAGGCGCTGACGGCGGCGCTTTCCCGGCGGCAGCAACTCGTAAAGAAAGGTCTCGATGGGCTTCCAGACCGAGACCCACCCAAGGATGACAAAACTTTCCTGCAAAATCCGGGTCGCCGGGCGGGCTGGAAGATTATTGGCAATCTGCCAAGCAAGGAAAAGGCAGATGGACAGCACCACGAAGCCGATCAGGGCCGCTTGGCGCCATGTTCGGATCGACTCGCGAATGCTTTTCGCCTCTCCGGCGGCACAGGCGGTGAAGTGTCCGATCAGCGCGGCGGCGACGTCGAATGGCGGAGACCGCGTCATTTCCTCGGCCGGGAGATGGATGACGATGCGAACCGGTTGATTCCTGGGCTGTGCCCCCACGCGCCTCAGGAAATACTCCTCGGCGTCCGCCGTCAGACGGCCTTCGCGGAACGGCGACGGATCGATGCTGTCGAACAACTGCGACAGGTGGCTGAGCCTGATGTCGATGGCATCGTTCTCCCTTTCCATCGGCATCGTCATCTCCGCGTTCAAGACCGGGCGTTCCGAGGCGGCCGCATCGCCGAGGGGGGTACCGGAACCGGCCTGCGCCCCGTCTCACGGCTGCCGAACCACGCCACGTAGAGCGTCGGAAGGAATATGAGCGTCAGCAGCGACGCGACGAGAAGACCGCCCATGATCGCGAAGGCCATCGCGCCCCAGAACACGGTGAAGGCAATGGGGATGAGGCCGAGCACGGTGGAGGCGGCGGTCAGCATGATCGGGCGGAACCGGGAGCCGCAGGCGTCGATCACGGCGTCCGGGACGGCTTGTCCAGCGGCCCGCTCCGCCTCGATCTGCTCGATCAGGATCACCGCGTTCTTCGCGATCATCCCAACGAGCGCGAGGACCCCGAGGATGGCGACGAAGCCGAGCGGTTGGCCGGACGCCAGCAACGCCAGCACGACGCCGATCAGACCGAGCGGCACCACGCTCAGCACCATCGCCAGACGCTGGAAGCTGCGAAGCTGGACCATCAGCACGGTCAGCACCAGGAGCAGCATCAACGGAATGACGGCGAAGACCGACGCGCGGCTTTTGGCGCTTTCCTCCGCGATCCCGCCGACCTCGATGCGGTATTCCGGCGACAGGGTGGCCGACAGGTCGGCGATCCGGGGCGCCAGGGCTTCGATGGCGGATTCCGGCAGAGTGCCGGGAGCCACGTCCGCCTGCAGCGTCAGGGTCGGCTGTCGCCCGCGTCGCCAGACCAGCGGAAGATCCTGGGCGTATCCGAAGGACGCCAACTGGTTCAGCGGAACGCTTCGCCCGTTCGGCAGGGACACCGGCAGGCTGCGCAGCGTTTCCACCGACAAGGTCTGTCCACGGGCGTCCCGTGCCAGAACGTCGATCAGATAGATGCCGTCGCGGATGGGCGTGACGGCGCTTCCCGAGACGGCGGCGTTCAGCATCCCGGCGACGGCGGCCGAACTCAAGCCCAGGCGCCGCGCCTCGTCCTGGTCGATCCGCACCCGCAACTTGCGGGCGGTCTCCATCCAGTCGAAGTTGATCCGCCGCGTCTCGGGAAAGGTCGCGACGACCTGCGCGAGCGTCATCGCGATCTCGCGCACCTCGCTCGGGTCCGGCCCGACGACGCGGTACTGGAGCGGCCATCCGACGGGCGGCCCGAGTTCCAGCGGGTACACGCGCGCGACGGCGTCCGGGAACTCCTCGGCCAGCAGGGTCTCCAGGCGGGATTGCAGCCGGTCGCGCGTCGCCACATCCGTGGTCACGATCACCGCCTGTCCGATGAAGGGGTTGGCGAGCTGGACGTTCAGCGGCAGGTAGAAGCGGATCGCGCCGCGCCCGGCGTAGCTGCTCCAGCGCGCGACCCCCGGCTCCTTGCCCAGCAGCGCGTCGAACCGCTCGACCGCCGCGCGCGTGGCGTGGATCGAGGCGTTTTGCGGCAGGCGGAGATCGACCAGAAGCTCGACCCGGTCCGACGGCGGAAAGAACTGCCGCGGAACCAGCCCCAACGCCAGGATCGCCGCGGCGAACAGGCCGAGCGTCGTCGCGATCGTCAGCCTGCGGAACCGGATCGCCTCGCCCAGCACGCGGCGGTACAGCCGCAGCACGGCGCCGGGTTTCCCGTCCTGTCCCGGTTTGGGCGGCCGCAGCAGCATCATTCCCAGGACGGGTGCGAAGACGGTCGCGACGAGCCACGACGCGATCAGCGCGATGCCCACGACGGCGAAGATGGAGAAGGTGTATTCGCCGGCGGAACTCTGCGCGAATCCGATCGGCACAAAACCGGCGATCGTAACCAGCGTGCCGGACAGCATCGCCATGGCCAGAGCTTTGTAGGCGTAAACGGCGGCGACCTCCTTCCGGTCGCCGGCGGCAAGCCGCCGGGTCATCGCGTCGACGGTGGTCATGGCATCATCCACCAGCAACGCGAGCGCGATGATCAGCGCGCCCAGCGAGATGCGCTGCAGGTCGATGCCGAGCAGATCCATCACGGCGAAGACGATGGCCAGCGTCAAGGGAATCGTGATCGCGACGACGGTCCCCGCCCGCAGGCCGAGCGCGATGAAGCTGACGATCAGCACGATCACGACGGCCTGCCACAGCGACGTGATGAAGTCGGAGATCGCCTCGTCCACGGTGCGCGCCTGATCGGCCACCAGATGCGCCTCGATCCCCATCGGCAGGCCGGCGCCGATGCGGGCCATCGCCGCCGAGACGTTCCGGCCGAGGGCGAGGATGTCGCCGCCCGGGCGCATGGCGATGGCGAGCCCGATGGCCGGCTCGCCGTTCACCCGGAACAGCGGCTGGGGCGGATCGGCCAGATCGCGGCGCACTTCGGCCAGATCGCGCAGGCGCAGCATGCGCCCGCCGGCCACGAAATTGACGTCGAGGATGTCCTGTTCCGACGCGAAGGCGCCCGAGACCTGCAGGGACAGCGCCTCCTTGCCGGTGCGCAGCACGCCGGCCGGGCGCACCGCGTTCTGCGCCTGAAGCGCGGCGACCAGGGCGCCGGGCTCGACCCCCAGCCCCGCCAGCGTCTCCAGCGAAAAGTCCACGTAGACGCGCTCGTCCTGCTCGCCCAGAAGCTCGATCTTCGAGACGTCCGGAACGAGGAGCAGGCGCGAGCGGACGTCCTCCACGGTGTCGCGCAGTTCGCGATGCGTGAACCCGTCGGCGGTGAAGCCGTAGATGATGCCGAAGGTGTCGCCGAAATCATCGTTGAAGCCGGGGCCGAGGACGCCCGGCGGAAGGGTGTGCCGCATGTCGCTGACCGTCTTGCGCACCTCGTACCAGGTGTCGCTCACCGCGCGGCCATGCGTATTCCCGACCAGATCGACGAAGATCACGGTCGTGCCGGGAACCGTGTAACTGCGCAACGTGTCGAGGTTCGGCACCTCCTGCAGCGTCCGTTCGAGCCGCTCGGTCACCTGCTGGAGCGTTTCGTCCAGGGTGGCGCCCGGCCATTGAGCCTGCACCACCATGGTGCGGATGGTGAAGGCCGGGTCTTCCGCCCGGCCGAGCTTCAGGAACGCGACGGCTCCGGCCAGGACGACCCCGATCATCAGGAAGAGGACCAGGGAGCGGTTCCGGATCGCCCACGCGGAGAGATTGAAGCCGCTCATGGCCCGGCCCCGAGCATGCGGACCTTCTGCCCCGGCCGCAGCGCCTGCACGCCCGCGGTGACCACGATCTCGTCGGCTTCGAGCCCGCGCGCGACGATGACCCGGGCGAGGTCGTAGCGTTCAAGGTCGATGTTGCGCAACGCGACGGTGCTCGTCGCCTGATCGACGATCCAGACCGCCGGTTGCCGGTTCGCCTGCGTCAGCGCCGTTGCGGGAATCTCGAAACCGCCCACGCCGCCGACCTGGATCGACCCGTTGACCGTCGAGCCGAGGCGCATCGTGTCGGGCGGGTTCTGAAGGCCGACCCGGACCGTGAAGGTGCGGGTCACCGGGTCGGCCTGCGGCGCCACTTCGCGCACGCGCCCAATGGTCTGCACCGCGGGGTCGGAGGTCAGCGCCACCGTGACGATCGTGTTGGCGGGGGCGATCCGGAACACCGGTGCCGGAACGTCGAAAACGGCGTCGCGGCCGTCCCGGCGGGCCAGATGCACGATCATGCGACCGGCCGCCACCACCTCGCCGGGTTCGGCGCCGCGGGCGGTGACCGTGCCGGCGCCGTCGGCCACCAGCTCCGTGTAGCCGAGATGGTCCTGCGCGGTGTCGAACTGCGCCTGCGCCGAATCGACCTGCGCCGCCGCGGCCTTCAGCGCCTGCGCCGCGGTGTCGTAGCGGGCGCGGGTGGTCCAGCCCTGGCCCAGGAGGGTCTCCTGCCGTTCATAGTCGTTGCGTGCCAGGGTCTGCTGCCCCATGGCGGCGCTCAGGTTCGCCTGCGCCATTCTCAGGGCGTTGCGGGCGGGTTCGGGGTCCAGGTGCGCGATGGGTTGCCCCGCTTCGACTTGATCGCCGACATTCACCAGGCGCTCGATCATCCGCCCGTCGATGCGGAACGCGAGGCTGACCTCGTCCTGCGCCTGGATCTGGCCGGACAACGACAGGGTTTCGCCGCCCTCGTGCTTCGCGACCGTCACCACCCGCACGGGGCGGACCGGGTCCGCGACGGGTTCCTCGCCGGAACCGCAAGCCGCGAGCAGGATCGACGGTGCGGCGGCGAGCAGGGCCCGTCGGAAGCATGCGCGTTCGGCTCGAATGTGGTTCACGGATTCCCCCATTTTTGCGGCGTCCGGCGATCCCGATGTGAGGTTTGCCCTAGATTCCGAGGCGCTTGAGCAGGCTGGCCAGAACGATCAGGACGACCAGGGCGAGCATCGGTATGGCGGCGGCGACGACGAAGACGTCGCCGTAGGAGTCGCGATGGTTGAGTCGGCAGACGGTGAGCAGCGTGATGACGGCGCCGTTGTGCGGCAGCGCGTCGAGCGCACCCGAGGCGACCGCCGTCACCCGATGCATCACGTCGAGCGAGAAGCCGGAAGCCTTCGCCATGCCCACGAAGGTCGGGCCAAGCGTATCGAGGGCGATGCTCATGCCGCCGGACGCCGACCCGGTGATCGCGGAAAGAACCGTCACGGACGCCGCGACCGACACCAGGGGGTTGCCCCCGCCGATGGCCAGAATGGCCTGGCTGATCGTCCCGAAAACCGGAAGGGCGGCGATCACCGCACCGAAGCCGACAAGGCTTGCCGTGCTGAAGATCGGCAGGACCGAGGCGTCGGCTCCCTTGTCCAGGCTCGTGCCCAGATCGTCCAGACGGTTCCAGTTGCCGGCGATGAGCAGAAGGATGGCGAGAAACAGCGCCACGATGACCGCCCACACGCCGCGCACGGCCTCGATGGTCGTGGCCCCGAACCTTGGCTCGGCGAGGAAGGCGGTGTCCATCCGGGGAGCGACGACCTGGACGAACAGGAAATTGCTGGCGATGACCACGACGACCGGCAGCACCGCCAGTGCCGCGGGAGGCAAGGCGTCCGTGTCGGTGCGCTTTTGTGGGGTGGGGTCGGTGGACAGTTCGGCAATGTCGAATCCCTCGCACTGCGCGTGCTCGCGCGTCGCGCGGTCCAGCACCGGAGTGCTGTCGACATGACTGCCGTACCCCTCGCCGGAGGCTCTCGCGGCGGCGGCCCGGCGGTCCAGCCACAGGACCCCCAAAACGAACATCACGAGCCCGGTGACGATCCCGAGGCCCGGCGCGGCGAAGGCCGTGGTGCCGAGGAAGGGCATCGGGATCGCGTTCTGGATCGCCGGCGTCCCCGGCAGGGCCGACATGGTGAAGGTGAAGGCGCCCAGCGCCAGGGCTCCCGGTATCAGCCGCTTCGGGATGTCGGCGTCGCGGAACAGGGCGGCGGCCACGGGGTAGATCGCGAAGGCGACGACGAAGGCCGAAACGCCACCGTAGGTCAGGACCGCGCAGCACAGCACCACCGACACGACCGCGCGGTGCGGCCCCAGCCGGGCGCTGACCATCCGGGCGAGGGCCCGCGCCGATCCGGTGTCGTCCATCAGCTTGCCGAAGATCGCCCCGAGCATGAACAGGGGAAAGAAGGAGATGATGAAGGAGCCGGTGTTGGTCATGAAGATCTGGGTGTAGGCGCCAAGGATCGGCAGGCCGCCGGTCAGCAGAGCCGCGAGCAGCGCAGCCGCCGGAGCCGCGATCAGCAGGGTCACGCCGCGATAGGCCAGAAAGATGAGCAGCGCGAGCGCGGCGAGGACGGAGGCGAGATCGATCATGGCGGTGGCTCCGTGGGAGGCCTGCTCAGGGGGCTCCGTGCGAAGGCGGTTGGGTCGGCTCGGGGTAGCGCGCGTCGTAGGGATAGCGCGGGAAGTCCTTGCCGAGCCTCCGCCAGTCCGCCAGCCACCCCTCGGTGACGGTTCGCCCTTCCTCGCGAAGCGTCGCGAAGTAGTCCGGGCAACGGTTGAATTTCGAGGTGTGCTTGAGCCCCCAGGCGGTGCCGCGGGTCATCTTGATGGTCCGCACCGCGACGATCTTGTGGTTGTCCAGGGGTGGTTTCCCGTTTCCGTGGCGCTCGATCCACTGGTTGATCGTCATGATAGCGTCCAATTCCTGGTTGAGAGACAGGTTGCCGGCCAGATCGTTCTCACGGTCCCGGATGTCCTCGAGGCCGATGTTCGGTGAGGCGGGATGGAACTCCTGGGGATTGATGCGCACGATCCAGACCTCGTCCGGCTTTTCGTCCTTCACCCTGGCGTCGAGAAGGTCGCGCACCGGCGGGTTGCGCGAATACAGGCCATCCCAATAGTAGCCGTTGCGTGTGACGGTCCGGCCCGGCACGCAGGTCGGGAACACCATGTCGGGGATGACCTGTGCGGGCAGAACCTCCGGAAGCGTCCCCGATGCCGCCACGCCTTCCAGCGAAAGCGCCCGGCGCATGCGCCAGCGGGTGATGTCGTACTGGTTGATCTCCCGGCCGTCCGGTCGCAGGCCCATCTGTTCAAGAGTCTTGTTGGAATCGAACACCTCGAAATTGCCGCTGAGCACTTCGATGGCGCCGGCGAGAATCCGGATGTCGGCTTCGGCCACCCGCGGCCAATCGATCGCGTCGAAATGTGGACACAGGTCCTTCAGCAACTCCGGAAACCCAAGATACTGCCAGCGGGCTCCCATCATGTTGAGGCCGGCCAGCCCGAACCTGCCGGCGCTGGAATAGGGGTTGGACGCCGGCAGCGGCAATCCCTGCGATTTCCACTCCAGCAAGCCGGCGACCAGACGGTTGTGGGCGGTCTCGACCGGGGTGGTCGCGGCGAAGGTCGTCCATAGGAAGTCCAGGCGCTCGATCGCCTTGCCAATGGTGCCGCACGCCGCGTCGGCGGTGTTCGGGGCGAGGCCGTACCACGCCGCAAGCGCGCACAGCGCGCCCGCCGACGTGCCGCTGATCGCGACGATGTCGAAGGTGTCGCCGTCCCGCGGGTTCTCGTCCCAACTCTGCTTCGTCATCAGAATGGTCCTGAGAACGCCCCAGGTGAACGCGGCGTGCGTTCCTCCCCCTTGGCAAGCGATCGCGACCTTCTTTGTGGGCATGTCTTCACCGCCTTCCTGTGCGTCTAGGGAGACCGGCCGTTGGGAGACAGGTGGCTCGACGTTTCCCCGGACTCTTCCCCTGTCAGGGATTCCTCGATCCGCCCCAGCAGGTAGGGGAAGAAGGGGTTGGATGACATGCGGAGCAGGGCATCCATGCTGACAACCAGCGCTCCACGCTCTCCCCGGGCGGCCACCGCGCCCAGATGGATGCCGAAATCCTCGTTGGGGTCGGGGTGAAGGCCGTAAAGGGAATCGCTCGTCGGGAACGGAAGGGCGACGTGCGAGAGCGAATAGACGTCGGAGGGATAAACCAACCCCAATTCCTGCATCTGCTCCGTCTCCGTGCCGGCCTCCATCGTTCGTGCGACCACATCGGTGCGCTCCGGATCGGCGTTGGTGATGATCGTGGTCCTGAACCGGCGGGGCGGGGCGGGCAGGATGCGCGTCAGCATGGTTTCGGACGCCGAACTCAGGAGCGGGCCGAACTTGGTGTTGCGGTTCACGTCGAACAGCACGAGTTCGCTGCCGTTGGCGGGCAGGTGAGCGTACAGTCCGGATAGGATCGCGCGCGTGCTGACGGTGAAATCCATCACCGATTGGAAGGTGAGGATCGGCGCCAGCCCGTCCAGCCCGCCACCCGCGCGGCTTGCGATCCTGCTCTGGAGAGCTGAGGTCAGCAAATGCGACTGCCGCGCGCCGTTGACCGGAAAAGAGTTGTACTTGAAGGGGTTGAATTCCGGCACAACGCCAAGCCAAGCGGCTTTTGCGAACGGGGGGAATATCGCGGGCAAGCCGGCCAGACCGGCGAAACGCGCGAACGCGGTGATCCCGATCATCGGTGAGATCAGAACGATGCGGTCGGGACGCTTCAGCCGGGCCTCATCGAGGGTGTCGAGCGCGTACATCAAAGCAAGCGCGCCGCCGTTCGAGAACCCGACCACATGGAGCGGTTGGTCCGGAGCGATGCGCCGCTGCGCTTCCCGCGCCGCCAACCGGGTGGCGGCCAACCAATCTTCCCATTCGATATCGGTCAGACCCGCGGGAACCGTGCCGTGTCCGGGCAACCGTATGGCGATGGAGACGAAGCCGTACGATTGATAAAGACGGGCGATGTGACGAAGGCTGTAGGGTGAGTCGGTCAAACCGTGAAGGAACAGAACCGCTCCTTTGACAGGGCCGTTGGGCTCAAGCACATAGGAACGATTCCAGTCCTGTGAGAACTGCCCAGGATAGATTGGGCTTCCATCGAAATATCGGTTGACCGGAATGCGCTCTTCCGGAGGCAGCTTCTGGGTAACTTCTGATCGCACGCTGTCAAAGATGGCAGCCTCATTCTTCAGGTATTCGGGCCAGCCGATACGTTCCAATTCCTTATAATGGAGTTCTTTCGGTACAAATGTATGCCAGATTTCAAGCGGAAGGCCACGCTGCGAGTCATAGGCGCGCACAGATAGAAAAACCACAGCGCTCACGGCGATCAGCGCGACCGTTGTCTTTGCAATTTTCCAAGCCCATAGTTTCATGTAAGCATGACTTTCGAGTTCGGAGGCTTCGCTTATCTACCCCAAACCAGGGTAACCATTTTGAAGGCGCTTCGATGCACGAGGTCCAAAGCGTCGCGTGACACGCCCATGTTGATGACCGACGTGAAGGCTCCCGAACACAGGCAGGCATTCCGGTCATTGCAACCGACTGCATGGGAACGCCGGGACAATAATCTTGGCGTCCTGTGATTGGGCATGCCCATACTAGGTGAATGGCTTTCCCAATGAAAGACGACCATATTGATTAATCCAGGCAATCATTATGGTTTTTGTTTCATGCCGGTGAACGGCACTGCTGAACCACTGCATAGGATTTCAAAGGACAGTGATCTGTGAGTCGGTTTCCCATCACGATGGGGAGGAAAGAATGCCAGTGGCGTCGCCGATCAGGGAAAATCTGAGAGCCCGTTTGAGAAAGGCGGTTCGCCTGTTTTCCGAGTGGAAGCGGGAGGCCGGCGAACACCTCGATAAGCTGGCCTTGATCGGTGGTTGAGGCCGCTGAAAGGGGTGGTGGCGGTGAGAAGCCGGCGATTTTGGAGGCCGAAGGCCCGGTTTTGTGCGGAATGGCAAAAATATGCCGCGGTTTTGGCGCCATACGGGCGCCGTTCGCTCATCGAGCCAGATCAGATGTCGGAAATCTGATACTCCGCCTGCTCGTCCGACAAGCCGTACAACGCTTGCAGCACCAGGATCCTGAACATCATCACCGCGTCCAGCGTCGGGCGGAAAAGCTCGAAGTCCGCCATGCTGGGAGGCCAGGGATCGCCTCATGTCACCCAGGCCGCGCCGGCCGACGGCAACTGATCAAGCACGGCGCGTGCATTGCTCAAGATCTCCAATGGTCCTTCGGCGCTCAGCGCAACGATAAGACGGTCGTCTGTCCGGCGCACCTGCCCGGTCCACAGACGCTCCAGCGCCGCTTCGCGCTGGGCTCGGCAGGGCGTGTCGTTCAGGGTCAGCGATACACCCGAGGGGCCGGCGGCCAAGGCAGCGACGCCCAGCCTCCGGCACCGGGCGCGGAGCGCGGCAGTCGCCAGCAACAGCTCGACTTCTCCCGGCAACGGCCCGAAGCGGTCCTCGATCTCCTCGCGCAGCGGCTCGATCGCCGCTTCGTCGCGCAGATGCGAGAGGCGGCGGTGCAGCCCGATGCGCAACTCCTCCTCCGGAAGGTAGGCGGCGGGTATGGTCTGCGGCACGCCGAGGCGCAGTTCGGGGGAATCGTCCATCTCGGCGCCGGCCAGCGCGCGGGCCAGCAGATGCTGGTACAGCTCGGTTCCGACCAGCCGCAGATGGCCGCTCTGATCGGTTCCCAGCAGGTCGCCCGCCCCGCGCTGGTCGAGATCGAGCAAACTGAGGGCGAAGCCGCCGCCCAGGCTTTCGATCGCCTCAAGCGAGCCCAGCCGCCGCTCGGTTCGCTCGTTGAGCGGCGTGTCCGGATCGGTCAGGAGATAGGCGTAGGCCTGCGTTCCCCCGCGCCCCACCCGGCCGCGGAGCTGATGGAGCTGGCCGAGCCCGAACAGGTCGGGACGGCGGATCACGATGGTGTTGGCGCGGGGAATGTCGATGCCGGTCTCGATGATGGGGGTTGAAACCAGCACGTCGACCGTTCCTTCCGCGACATCGAACATGACCTGATCAAGTTCGGCCATGGGGAGACGGCCGTGCGCGACGGCGACCGACAGACCGGGGGCGAGCGCGCGCACTTCGGCCTCCAGCGCCGGCAGGTCGGCGATCCGGGGAGCGACGCAGAAGCTCTGTCCACCCCGCGCCTTTTCGCGCATCAAGGCGGACCGCAGAACCGAAGGGTCATAGGGGATGACCCGCGTGCGCACCGGGCGCCGCCGCACCGGGGGTGTATCGATGACGCTCACCCCGCGCAGTCCCGCCAGCGCCCCCTGCAGCGTCCGCGGAACCGGCGTGGCGCTGAGCGCCAGACAGTGGACGCCGGCCGAAAGCCGGGCCAATGCCCGCTTCTGCACGGTGCCGAAGCGCTGCTCCTCGTCGACGACGACCAACGCCAGGTCGGCGAAGCGCACCGTCTTCGACAGGAGGGCATGGGTGCCGACCGCGATCGCCACCGATCCGTCGGCGAGGCCTTCGCGCACGGCCCTTGCGGCCGACGCCGCCATGCCGCCGGTCAACGGCTCGATGCGCAGGCCCAAGCCGGCCAGCCGCCGTCGGAACACCTCCAGGTGCTGGCGGGCGAGCACGCTGGTCGGAGCAAGGACGGCAACCTGCCGGCCGGTGAAAGCCACCGCCGCAGCGGCGCGCAACGCCACTTCGGTCTTGCCGTAGCCGACGTCGGCGCAGACCAGATGGTCCATGGGGCGCCCGCTGGCGAGTTCGGCCATCACGGCGGTGATGGCGCGCCGCTGCCCCACGGTCTCCTCGTAGGGGAAGCGGGCGGCCACGCGCCGCATCGGTCCGGCCGGCGGCGCGATCACGGGGGCTTTCTTGCGGGCCCGGCGCTCGGCTTGGCGCACGAGGCTTTTGGCGGTTCGGCCGATCTCGCGCTCCAACTCCGCACGGCGGGTGACCCAATTCCCGCCCTTGAGCCCATCGAGCGCCACCTGGGCGTCGCAACTGCCGTAGCGCCACACGCGGTCGAGGTCGGCCGCAGGCACGAGGAGCCGATTCTCGCGGGCATATTCCATCACCAGGACGTCTTCCGGCTGGCCCCCGGCCTCAACCGTTTCGAGCCCGCGCACCGCACCGATCCCGTAGTCGAGATGGACCGCAAGATCGTCGGGCGACAGGTCGACGGGTGCCAGCGGGGCGACCGGGCCGGCTCCGCCCTCCGGACGGCGACGCTGGGCGAGCACCGTCACGCCGTCGAACGTGAAGCCCGCCGCGACCCGAAGCACCAGGACTGCCGGCGTCACGGGAGGTCCATCCACCGGCCACCGGTCGAGCACCGGCACCGGCCGGCCGGTCGTCGCCGACACCCGCTCCGCCATCCTGGCCGCGTCGGCGGCGTTCGCGGCGGCAATGATCACGGCCTCGCCCGCGGCAATCCTCTCTCCGGCGAGGCGGGGGAGGGTGCGTTCGGACACCGCCGGCGCCTCGCTGGACGACGCTCGCCCGTCGGGCTCCAGGGTCAGAACGGCGCGCCCCCGCAGCCCCGTCTCCCACGCGTTGCGGTCGAGGTGCATGACCGATGCATCGGCTTCCTCCACTTCGTCGAACCGCGCCTCCAGACGGTCGCCAACCCCCTCGTCGATAACGACGGGACTGTCGGCAAGAAGCTCAAGCAAGCTCGGCAAGCGGTCGTAGGCCAGGGGCAGAAGGCGCTCGAAAGCGGAGGGACGCCGTCCGGCGGCAAGTTCCTCCGCGAGCCCAGCGGCCATCGGGTCTCTGCGACCCTCCAGCCCATGGATCAACCGCGCGACGATCTCCGGCGCCGCCGGAATTTCGGTCACCGGATGAACGGAGATCCGGTCGCAGTCGCCCGTCGAGCGCTGGCTTGCCGGATCAAAGGTCCGTATCCGTGCGACCCGGCCATCGACGATGTCGCAACGGACGGGGCGGTCGGCGTCGCCCGGAAAGATCTCGACCACGGAACCGCGGAATGCGGCTTCCCCTGGTTCGTCGACCCGGTCGTCGAGGATGTAGCCGCCGGCAACCAGGCGCTTCCGCCAAGTCTCCTCGTCATAGAGTGTGCCCGTCGCGATGACCAGCGCGACGTCCGGCCAGGCGTCGGGAGGTGGGAGACGCTGCAGCGCCGCCTCGGCGGTCGCCAGAACCAACCGCCCGGTGTCCTTGGCCGGTCGGGACAAGGCGGCGATGGCGGCGGCCCGTTGCCCAAGAACAGCGCGCGATGGCTGAACCCGGTCGCCCAGGGGGACATCCCAATTCGGGAAGAGCACGATCTCGAGGTCTGGTGCCACGTCCCGGATCGCCCTGGCGAGCCGGGCAGCCCGGGTGTCGCTGCGGGTCACGACCAACGGCGCCCCCTGCGAACGGCCGGCGCCTCGGGCAAGCTCGATGGCCAGTGCGCCTTCGGCCGGGGCGGCGCAGGTCATGGACCGGCCCAGGGCGAAAGCGGTGCGGGCGAATTGCATCAAAGATGCGGCATCAGGCATGGCACACTGCGTCAGGGGAAACAGGAGCGGTTGGCTCTTAACAGTCCGGCGCCCATTCATTCCCAACAGAGTGAGCAAATTCGATGGGCGTTCCGGACGAAAGTGGCCGGCGGGCGTTTTCCCGCTCACGTTGTCGTTTCAGCCCTATGAGGAGAATCTTCGCTTCTTTTCCGGCTTCATGACCGAACGGTCCCTGTCTGCGGACGGGCACCCCGCCTACTCAGTGATTTCACGGATCACGCGGCAGGGGTTGCCAGCGGCGAGCACGCCGTCCGGGACGCTCCGCGTCACGACGCTGCCGGCACCGATCACCGTCCGCGATCCGATCCGCACGCCCGGCATGATGAGCGCTCCTCCGCCGACCCAGACATCCGATCCGATCTCCACGGGCTTGCCGAACTCCTGTTGTCGACGCAATTCGGCGTTCATCGGATGCAGAGGTGTGTAGATCTGCACTCCGGGACCAAAGAAAGTGAAGCTTCCGATGCGCACCGGGCACACGTCCAGCACGACGCAGTTGAAGTTGAAGAGCACCCGTTCTCCAAGCTCGATGTTCGATCCGTAGTCGCAGAAGAAGGGTGGCTGCATCCACACCGTGTCGCCGCCTGAACCAAACAAGTCGCAAAGGATGCGCCGCCGCTCGTCCTGTTCCGCCTCGCGCGTGGCGTTCAAGGCTTGGCAGAGGTCCCGAGCACGCTCGCGGCCCACGACCAGCTCATGATCCAGAGGGTCGTAAAGTTCACCCGCCAACATCTTGGCCTTTTCGCTACGCCCGTCCTGCTGTTGCATCAACACACCTCCTTGCTTGATGCCTCCAACCGGCGAACGTCGGAAAGCTCGCGCTCATCGGGCGGATGGTGGCCCCCCCCCGGTCACCCGGGGGTTGGACGCGCGGACCGCCATTGCGCGGGGTGGGGATGGGGAAAGGCGCGGAGGTGCCCCTGTTTCCAGGGTCGTTTCAGACCTTGCGCACCCGGTTGCACCTTCAAGCGGCCCGGGAGAATGGCTATGCGCGGAGAGAATTGATAATGATTTGCATTCTTATTAGTCTGCTCTCCAGGCCGTCCGTCCGTGGGGATTGAGCGCGGCGGTGAGGATATGGCGGCGGGTCGTGCAGCGGGACGATGGAAAACTGAAGCTGTATCTGACGCACCGGGCGGCGTTGGTGGACTACGCCACGCCGATCGTGGGCGACCGTGGACAGGCGGAAGACGTGGTGCAGGAGGCGTTCCTGCGTTTCGTGCCCTCCTCTCCGGACCTCGTGGACCGGGTCATCGACCATCCGGTCGCCTATCTCTACCGGATCGTCCGCAATCTGGCGCTCAACGGGCGCCGCCGCGAGGGCGGCGAACAGCGCCAGGAACAGGACGAACGGACCCATTGGATGGTGCCCGCCGTGCCCCGCACCCCCGAACAGGACGCCATGCACAGCCGGGACATGGAGCGCGTCGCGGCGGCCATGGCCGAACTTCCGGAGAATGGCCGGATCGCGCTGGAGATGCACCGCTTCGGCGGCTGTACTCTTCAGGAGGTCGCCGACCATCTCGGCATGTCGGTCCCGACTGTCCATCGACTGGTGCATCGGGCGCTGATGCACGTCGCGGCTCGGCTCGGCCCGCCGTCGGGCTGACGGGGACGGCACGGCGTTTCCGGGAAAAAAGAATGCGTGGCCGGCTGTGTTGTGTGAGATAGGGCAATGCCGTTCCAACGTGGCGGGCAGATGATCGATTCGCGAAGGCGGCCAAGGAAAGAAGCACGAAGTCCATGACGACGGACGAAAGACCGGATCAGCCTCTGGAGGAGGCGATGGACTGGTTGCTGCGTCTCCAGGCGGAGCCGGATGACGCCGCCCTGCGCCGTGGTTTGGCGGCCTGGATCGCGGCCGACAGCGACCATGGCCGCGCCTGGGCGCAGGCGGAACGGACCTGGGTGCTGATCGGTGCCGTGCCACCGGTCCATTCGGCCCGTTGGGAGCCTGCCGGGGTTCCTGCGGATCGGAAAGCGCGGTCGCCGCGTCGTCGGTCGCGCTGGCCCGCTGGTCTGGGGCTTGCCGGGGCCGCATTGGCTGCCAGCCTGATGCTGATGGTCAACGCCGACACCCTGACGCGCCTGCGCGCCGACCAGACCACCGGCGCCGGGGAATTGCGCAGCGTAACGCTGGCCGATGGCTCCACGGTTCATCTCGGCCCCCGGAGCGCCATCGACACGGAGGATGGTCCGAACCGGCGCGGCGTGCGGCTGCTGGCTGGGGAAGCCTTCTTCGAGGTCACGCCGAATTCCGCGCGTCCCTTCATCGTCGAGGCCGGCGGCGTGGCCGTCACGGTCGTCGGCACGGCCTTCGACGTGCGCCTCGATCCGGCGACCACGACCGTCAGCGTGAAATCCGGCGTGGTCGCGGTTCGCCACGACGGCGGTCCGCCGATGGAGGAGCGGTTGGGCGCGGGGCAGCGTCTGACCGTCGATCGTGCCGGCGGGCGCGCCGTTCGCGGGGAACTGGCACCCGGCGACGTCGCCATTTGGCGCGAGGGTTACCTGTTCGTCGACAACGCCACGGTGGCCGAGGTGGTCGACGAGCTGCGCCGCTACCAGCCCGGCTGGATTTTGCTTGAGAGCGCCCAACTGGCGGAACGCCGCGTCACCGGTCTGTACGATCTGCGCCAGCCCGAGCGTGCCCTGCAGGCGATCGTCCAACCCCATGGCGGACGATTGCGCACGCTCACGCCGTTTTTGCACGTCCTGTCGATGCCCTGACGGGGCGCCGCTAAAAATTTTCGGCAATCGTGAAAAACGCGCCTGATCTCGGTGTCTTTGATCGGAAGTGCGATTGAAACGCAATCGCATGATCGGTCGATGACGAGATGCAGGGGTTTTGGGCGATGGGGGGTTTTCTGAAGGGTGAGGCTGTCCGCTTGGGGGGCAAGGCGGGCAGCGGGCCGGGGGGCCTGCGGCGGCGCGGCGCGGGGTTTCTGGCGGCGACCGTGATGGTCGCGCTGTCGGCCGCAGCGCCGGTGCTTGCCGAGGAGCGCGTGGCCGAGGCCGCGCCGGGCGCCGAACAGCGCGCCTTCAACATTCCGGCCCAGCCGCTGGCGAGCGCGTTGAACGCCTTCGGCCGGCAGGGCGGTGTCCAGGTGACGGTGGACAGCGCCACCGTCACGGGCATCCAGGGGCAGGCCGTCGCCGGCCGCTTCACGGTGGACGAGGCGTTGCGCCGCCTGCTCACCGGAACCGGCGTCACCGGCCGCTTCATCGACGACCGCACGGTGCTGCTGACCAAGGCGGCATCGCAGGACGGTGCCGTCCTGCTGGACCCGGTGATGGTGGAGGGGGCGGCGAGGGCGCCGCGCACGTCCGTCCTCGGCGGACGGCCGCCGGATTATGCCGGCGGGCAGGTGGCGCGGGGCTCGCAGGTGGGGCTGCTCGGCAACCGCGATGTCATGGACACGCCCTTCGCGACCTCCAGCTACACCGCCCGGACCATCGAGAGCCAGCAGGCGAAGTCGCTGGCCGACGTGCTGGCGAACGAGCCCTCCATCCGCAGCGACTGGTCGTCGCGCGGCGGCTACAGCGACAGCTTCTCCCTGCGCGGGCTGGCCGTCGGGGCGGGCGACGTGGCCTTCGGCGGCCTCTTCGGCGTCGCGCCCCGCACCTTCACCTCGCTGGAAGGGATCGAGCGGGTCGAGGTGCTGCGGGGGCTGAGCGCGCTGGTCAGCGGCGTGCCGCCCGGCGGCTCGCTCGGCGGCGTCATCAACCTCGTGCCCAAGCGGGCGGGCGACGAGCCCCTGACCCGTTTCACCACCAGTTACGAATCCGACGGCTATGTGGCGGGCCATGCGGACGTCGGTCGCCGCTTCGGGCCGGACAACGCGTTCGGGGTGCGCGTCAACGCCGTCTACGGCAAGGGCGACACCGCCATCGACAACCAGTCGGCCGAGATCAAGCACGCGACGGCCGGCGTCGATTACCGGGGCGACGCCTTCCGCCTGTCAGGCGACCTCGGCTATCTGGAGCGGAGGACCGAGGCGCCGATGCGCGCGGCCAGCGTGTCCCCGACCCTGACCGACGTGCCGGGCGCGCCAAAGGCCGGAACGAACTTCGCCCAGCCCTGGGGGTTCGTGGAGCTGAAGTCGCTGCACGGGGCGTTGAAGGGCGAGGTGGATCTCGGCTCCTCCGTCACCGCCTACGCCTCGGCCGGCTTCCGCCAGAACCCGACCGACCTGCTGGTCAGCGTGCCGACGATCACCGCCCTGAACGGCAACTTCACGGAGCGGAACCTCTATTTCTTCGACGACGTGAATTCCCAGACCGCCGAAACGGGCCTGCGCACCGATTTCGACACCGGGCCGGTGAACCATCGCGTCAATCTGAGCGCCAGCGCCGTCTGGCAGACCCGCTACAACGTGACCTACACGCTGAACACGGTCGCCTCCAACCTCTACAACCCGGTGGTCATCCCGAAGCCGAACCTTTCCGGCTACGACACCCATCCGCGGCTGCTCAGCCGCCAGAGGCTCGCCGGCCTCGCCATCGCCGACACGCTCTCCGTTCTCGACGAGCGGGTGCAGCTGACGCTGGGCCTGCGGCGCCAGCAGGTGACGACCGACAGCTACAACGGCGCCGTACCGAGCCGGCAGACCAGCCGCTACAGCGAGAGCGCCACGACGCCCGCCGTGGCGCTGGTGGTGAAGCCCGATCCGCGCCTCTCGCTCTACGCCAACTACATCGAGGGACTGTCCCAGGGGCCGGTGGCGCCGAGCGGCACGGCGAACGCCGGCCAGGTCTTCGCGCCCTTCGTGTCCAAGCAACTGGAGGCCGGGGTCAAGCTCGACCTCGGCCGGTTCGGGGCGACCTTCAGCGCCTTCCAGATCACCCAGCCCAGCGGCCTGTCGACGGCGAGCCGCACGGGCGGCCTGCCGGTCTTCGGCGTCGACGGCGAACAGCGCAACCGCGGCCTCGAACTCTACGGCTACGGTGAACTCGCCGAGGGGCTGCGGCTGCTGGGCGGCGTGATGGTTCTGGACGCGGTCCAGACCAAGACGGCCGGCGGGGTCAACAACGGCAAGGACGCGATCGCCTCGCCGGACGTGCAGCTCAATCTCGGGCTGGAATGGGACACGCCGTTCCTGGACGGGCTGACCTTGTCCGGCGGCGCCGTCCATACGAGCGGCCAGTATGTGAACGCCTCCAACACCCAGAGAATCCCGAGCTGGACGCGCTTCGACGTCGGCGCCTCCTATCTCGTCGAGGCCAAGGACACTCCGATCGAGCTGCGGGCCCGCGTCACCAACCTGTTCGACAAGAGCTACTGGGCCTCGGCATCGCCGCAGTTGGGCGCCTTGTCCACCGGGGCGCCGCGGACCTTCGCCCTGTCGGCCAGCGTCGGCTTCTGAGCCGTAAAGGATGCGTCACGCGGCGGTTCTTGCGCACCGGGTCATCGGGCTGGCGATCGCGGCCTTCCTCCTGGTGGCCGGCCTGACGGGCAGCGTCATCGTCTTCCGGGACGAGCTGGACCGTTGGCTCAACCCCTCGATGCGGGTCGACGCCACGGCCGGGCCGCTTGCCCTGTCGGCGCTGGTCGAGCGGCTGGAGGCCGCCGACCCGCGGGTGCGCCTCACCTACCTCTACCCGCCGAAACGGCCCGGCGAGGCGGTGTGGGCTTCGGTCGCGCCGCGCCTGGACCCGGCGACGGGGCGACCCTTCCAGCCTGGCTACAACGAGGTCTGGCTGGACCCGGCCGATGGCCGCATCCTGGGCCGGCGCGAGGCGGGGGCCTTGCGTTTCGACCGGGCCCACGCCGTCCCCTTCCTGGTCGCGCTGCATCACAACCTGCATCTGCCGGGGGATTGGGGGCGCTGGCTGCTTGGCGTCGTGTCCGTCCTGTGGATTCTGGATGGAGTCGTCGCGGGCTTCCTCACCCTGCCGCGGAGCCAGTTCCCGTGGCGTGGGGCCTTCTGGCGCAAATGGCGGCCGGCCTGGGGCATCAAGCGAGCGGCCGGCGGCCACCGCCTCACCCTCGATCTGCACCGTGCCGGCGGGCTGTGGCTGTGGAGCATCCTCGCCCTACTGGCCGTGACCAGCGTGGCCATGAACCTGCCCGGCGAGGTCTTCCGGCCGGTGGTCGCCGTTTTCGGCACGGTCAGCCCGCCCTCCGTC
Organism: Azospirillum sp. TSH58; assembly: GCF_003119115.1. Taxonomy (NCBI): domain Bacteria; kingdom Pseudomonadati; phylum Pseudomonadota; class Alphaproteobacteria; order Rhodospirillales; family Azospirillaceae; genus Azospirillum; species Azospirillum sp. TSH58. Next base: position 393,313 of record NZ_CP022363.1, on the reverse strand, counting down.
GCGGCGATGCCGAGGCGCGGCGGCGTGACGGGACCGCCGACGATCGGCTGGACCGAAGCGGCGCAGGCCGCGCGCGCCGTCTTGCCGGCGGGCTGCGCGGACTGGCCGCTGCGCTACATGGCCTATCTTCCCGGCCCGGGGGTCTATCGCGTCGGCTTCGCGGAGCCGGGGTTCCGGGAGGGCGCCTTTCGCGTCGCGCGGGAAGAGGTCTATGTCCAGGGCGACAGCGGGGGCATCGCCGGACGGGACGGCTATGTCAGTGGGACGGCGGCCGACCGCTTTCTGCTCTGGCAATTCCCGCTCCACTCCGGCCGCATGTTCGGCTGGGCGGGTCGCGTTGCGGTCGCTCTCGCCGGGCTGGTGGTGGCGGTGCTGTCGGTGACGGGAACCCTGATCTGGTGGCGGAAGTTGCGGTCGCGCCGGGGAAACGCGGTCGGCAGGGGAGGGCAAGGGCGGGGCTAAACTGAACCGCGCCGGGTTTCCCGGAGGCCATTTGGCTTGAGTCACGCCGCCATGGCGACGTCCTCGGTTTGGGCATGGCAGCGCGCTTCGGCCAGGGCGGGAGGAATGTTGCCGATGGGGCCGAGCAAGCGCCGGTGATTGAACCCGTCCACCCATTCGAGGGTGCCGTCGTGCCCTGACACGCACCAGATGCGGAGGGCCGTGGTGACGATGAGCGTCGCCAGTTCTCCACTTCACCGCTGTCCTGTCGGCTGTCTTGCGAACGCCCGCCATGTCCGCGCCGGGATGGTTGGCGTCGGCGACCGAGCCGCGGAGGTCGGCAGGGGGTGTCGTGAGGAGTGGAGGTGCCCACCCTTTCCCGACAGACCCGCAGCGGAAACGCGCCCCAACCCCGTCGGAGCGGGATCCTCCCCGACGGCCCGATCAACACCCAGGGCAAGAGGCGCCCGATGACCCGATCTCGGGCTTTTCCTTTACCTGCCACGTAATCGCGCACCGTTCGCGGAACGACGATGCTGCGGATGTCCGGCCGATCCGGACCGTCCAACGAAGGAGTTCCGCATGACGAACGCCGTCCATGTCGCCCATCATTACCTCGCCGCCTGGAACGAGGCCGCCCCCGACCGCCGGCGTGCGTTGGTCGCCGAGCACTGGACCGATGATGCGCGCTACCTCGACCCGATGGCGCAGGCGGACGGCCACGACGCCATCGACGCGCTCATCGGCGCCGTGCAGCAGCGTTTCCCGGATTGCCGCTTCATCCTGCGCGGCACGCCCGACGGTCACAACGACCATGTGCGCTTCTCCTGGACCCTCGCCGCGGCGGACGCCGAGTCCGTGGCCGGCGGCACCGACTTTGTCCAGCTGGCCGCCGACGGGCGCATCCGCTCGGTGACCGGCTTTCTAGATCGGGTCCCGGCGGGTGCGTAGCGCACCGGATTTCCCGCCCCGCTGCGTTCCGAACACAGGAGAACCGACCATGAGCATGACCCCGGCATCCAGCGCCAACCCGACCCAGCCCGGCTTCATCCACACGGACGATGGCGTGCGGCTCTTCTACCGGGACTGGGGGCAGGGAAAACCCGTCGTCTTCCTGTCCAGCTGGTCGCTGAACTCCGACTCCTGGGCCTACCAGATGCTGGCGCTGGCGGAGCGTGGATGCCGCTGCGTGGCTTATGACCGGCGCGGCCATGGGCGGTCGAGCGATCCGGGACGCGGCTTCGACTTCGACCGGCTGGCCGACGACCTCGCCACCGTGCTCGACCGGCTGGACCTGCGCGGCGTCACCCTGGTCGGCCATTCCATGTCCTGCGGCGAGATCATCCGCTATCTCAGCCGGTATGGCAGCGATCGTGTGTCCCGGGCGGTCCTGGTCGGCACGGCGACGCCGACCCTCGCCCGCACCGACGACGATCCGGACGGAATCGATCCCGCTGTCTTCGAGACCTTCCGCTCGGAATGCCTGATGCGGGACTTCCCGAAATGGCTGGAGGACAACATTCGCCCCTTCCTGACGGCGGACAGTTCGGCGGGCATGATGGACTGGGTGAAGTCGATGGCCTTGCAGGCTTCGATGAAGGCGCTGCTGGACTGCCATCGGGCGACCACGTCCACCGACTTCCGACGGGAGCTTCCGGGCATCGCCGTGCCGACCCTGCTGGTCCATGGCGACCTGGACGTCTCCAGCCCGCTCGGCATCACCTCGAGGAAAACCGCCGCCTTGATGCCGAACGCGACGCTGATCGTTTACGAGGGGGCTCCGCACGGCCTGTTCCTGACGCACATGGACCGCTTCAACCGCGATCTTCTGGCTTTCCTGGATGCCCGGTAGTCGGCGCTGATAGCATGGAGCTGCAAAACAACACGAACGCCGAGAGGGAGTTGGAACCATGACGCAGGCAGCGACCCGGCACCGTCCGTCCTCCCGGACCGTGCCGCGCCAGCCGGTCGGCGAGTTGCTGCGCGCATGGCGCAAGCGGCGCGGTTTCAGCCAGCTCGATCTCGCCTGCGAGGCCGACGTCTCGACCCGGCACGTCAGCTTCCTGGAAACGGGGCGTTCGCAGCCCAGCCGCACCATGCTGCTCCATCTGGCGGAACGGATGGACATCCCCTTGCGCGACCGCAACGCGCTGCTCGCCGCCGCGGGCTTCGCGCCGGTCTTTTCCGAACACCGGTTGGACGACCCGGAGATGCAGGCCGCGCGCCGGGCCGTCGATCTCGTGCTGACCGGGCACGAGCCTCACCCGGCGTTGGCCGTGGACCGGCATTGGACGCTGGTCGCGGCCAACCGGGCGGTCGCTCCGCTGCTTGCCGGTGCCGCGCCGGATCTTCTCCAGCCTCCGGTCAATGTGCTGCGCCTCAGCCTCCACCCGTCCGGGCTGGCGCCGCGGATCGAGAACCTTGCCCAATGGCGGGCCCATATCCTGCACCGTTTGACCCGCCAGATCGACGCCAGCGACGATCCCGTGCTGACCGCGCTGTTCGACGAGCTGAAGGGGTATCCGGTGCCCGACGGATCCGCCCTCAACTCGCCGAACAGCCGGAGCGAGCCGCTGCCGTCGCATGATGGCGTGGTGGTTCCCCTGCGGCTCCGGACGGAGGCCGGGACGCTCAGCTTCTTCAGCACCACGACGGTGTTCGGAACGGCGGTGGACGTCACATTGTCCGAATTGGCCATCGAGGCCTTCTTTCCGACCGACAGCGCCACGGCGGCCGTCATGCGGCAGGCGCTTGCCCGGTCTGGACCGTCGCTTGACCACGCGAAACATCCGTGATCATGCGGACGACATCGTCCACCTGACCGCAGGGAATCCTGATCTGGAGCAGCACGCCGTCGGGCGTGAAGCCGTTGGTCTCGGCAAGCGCCGCGGGGAAGGCGCCAAGTCCCGCCCGGATCCTGGCCTCGTCGGCGAAGGCGCAGGTGACGGACAGGGCGGCGAAGGCGATGATCGGCTGGCGTTCGGCGGCATGGAGACAGGCGGCCGCGGTGCCGCCATAGGCGCGCATCAACCCGCCCGCACCGAGAAGAACGCCACCGAACCAGCGGCTGACCACCACCGCCACCCGATCCAGGTTCTGGCCGTCTATGGCCTGGAGGATCGGACGTCCCGCCGTTCCCCCGGGCTCGCCGTCATCGTTGGACCGGTAGAGGTCGCCGATCCGGAAGGCCCAGCAATTGTGACCCGCATCGCGCTGGCTGAACGCAGCGATGACGTCACGCGCCTCTTGCTCGGTGTTGACCGGACCCGCCGAGGCGAGGAAGCGGCTTTTCTTGATGTCCTGCTCGAAGTGCTCGTTCTTCGTAAGGGTGAACATTGTCCTTCGCCGCCATTATTCCCGCACAGCCCGGAGGCCGGCCTTCCCATGTGACGATGGAACCTAGTCGTGCGATGGGGAAATTGCGACAGGACCGTTCGGAGTTGCGCCACACCGCCCTTTATGCCCGGCCCTCCATGGCCTTCAAGGTGCGGTCACGGGTGGCGATCAGGTGGTCGCGCATCGCCGCCGCCGCCCCCTCGGCGTCTTTGGCGCGCAGCGCCTTGCAGATGGCGATGTGCTCCTCCAGAGAGGGATCGAAGGCGTTCGGCACCTTCTCGATCACCGCGTTCCGGCACCAGGCCACCGAATCCCGCAGTGTGGCCATGATGCGGGCCAGCCGCTGGTTGGGGCAGTGGGCCAGCACGAAGTCGTGGATGACCTCGTCCACCTCCTGCAGGCGGGCCTGCCGTTCCGCCTCCGGGGCGGGGCGGCCGGCGGCGATGTAGGCTTCGGTCATCGCCTCCACCTCGGCCTCCGGGGCGTGGGGGGTGGCCAGCTCCGTCACCAGCGGCTCCAGGGCGATGCGGAGCTGGAACACCTCCATCAGGGCGTTGCGGTCGATCTCCGCCACGAAGATGCCCCGCCGCGGGTAGATGTGGACCAGCCCGTCCGCCTCCAGCCGCTTGGCGGCGTCGCGCAGCGGCGTGATGCTGATGTTCCACAACGCCTTGTACTGGTCCAGCATCAGCCGCGACCCCGGCGCCAGCCGGCCGGAGATGATCTCGCTCCGCAGCCGCTCGGTGACCTGCTCGCCGATGGAGGCCGTGTCGAGGGGACCGTTGCCGTCGAGCATGGAAGACCGTTCCTCAGTGAATCGCCGCAGACGGAGGCGCCGCGTCAGGTCCGACATTTTAGCACCGTGCCTCCCCCGCCTTCAAATCCGCCTTCACGTCCTTGGGGCATCGGGGCCCGTCACCGCGCCGTGAACCAGGCCAGCGGCGCCATCACCAGCTCGGGGAACAGCACCAGCAGGAACAGCACGGCGGTCTGCGCCAGCAGGAAGGGGCCGACCCCCTTCATCAGGTTCGACATCGACATGCGCCCGACGCCGCAGACCACGTTCAGCACCGTGCCGACCGGCGGGGTGATCAGGCCGATGGCGTTGTTCATGATGAAGAGGACACCGAAGTACACCGGGTCGATGCCGGCCTGCCTGATGATCGGCATCAGCACCGGGACCATCAGCAGAATGGTCGGCGCGAAGTCCAGCGCGGTGCCGACGATCAGCACGATGACCATCAGCGCGATCATCAGCAGCAGCCGGTTGTCCATCACCGGGGCCAGCAGATCGGCGAGCTGGGCCGGGATGTTGGACGCGGTGATCAGCCAGGCGGAGATGCCGGCCGCCGCCACCAGGAACATCACCACCGCCGTCGTCTTCGCCGCCGACAGCATCAGCCCGTACAGGTCGGCGATTTTCAACTCGCGGTAGATGACCAGCCCGACGAACATGGCGTAGACCGCGGCGACCACCGCCGCCTCGGTCGGCGTGAAGACGCCGGTCTTCAGCCCGCCGATGATGACCACCGGAAGCAGCATCGCCCAGAAGGCGTCGGCGGTCAGCCGCAGCCGCTCGCGCAGCGGCACCTTGGGCGGCGTGGTCAGGATCTCGCGGCGGGCCAGCCACCACCAGGTGATGAGAAGCGCCACGCCCATCAGGATTCCCGGCACGATGCCGGCCAGGAACAGCTTGGTGATGGAGACCTGCCCGGCGACGCCGTACAGGATCATGCCGATCGACGGCGGGATGACCGGCGCGATGATGCCGCCCGCCGCGATCAGCCCGCCGGAGCGGTGGATGTCGTAGCCCGCCTGCCGCATCATCGGCAGCAGGATGGAGGCCAGCGCGGCCGTGTCCGCCACCGCCGAGCCGGACAGCGAGGCCATCAGGATCGCCGCGAACACCGCGACGAAGCCAAGCCCGCCGCGCAGATGCCCGACCCAGGCCATGGCCATGGCGATGATGCGCCGCGACATGCCGCCGGCGTTCATGAACTCGCCGGCCAGCATGAAGAAGGGCACGGCCAGCAGCGGGAAGCTGTTGGCGCCGTCCCACATGCTCTGCACGACGATCTGGGGGTCGAGCATCCCCATGAAGGCCATCAGGGCGAGGCCGGAGACGATCAGAGCGAAGGCGACGGGCAGCCCCAGCGCCATCGCGCCCAGCAGGCTGCCGACGAAGATGAAGATGGTCACGGCGCCGTTTCCTTCAGCGTGTTCGGGCTTGTGAGCGTGCCCGGCAGCGTGCCGGGTCCCTTGAGCCGGTTCGGGTTCACCTCGCCCATGCCCTCCTCCTCGACCTGGATCAGCTCGTCGTCGCCGACCTTGCCGAGCGCCAGCCGGACGAGGTTCAGGATGCACATCAGCCCGATCGCACCGCCGGTCAGGTAGGTGACGCCGAAGACCCAGATCATCGACAGGCCGGTCACCGGGGCGTGGTTCGTCGCGTTCAGATCGTGCTGGAGGAGCGTGCCCTGGACGATGACCGCGCAGCAGACCAGAATGACGACTTGGTTGATCGCCCAGCAGACCTTCTTGCCGGCGCGCGGCAGCAGGCGGACCAGGGCGTCCACGCCGAAATGCGCGCCTTCACGGAATCCGATCACGGCGCCGATGAAGGTCATCCACACGAACAGGAAGCGTGGAAGCTCCTCCGACACGTCGATGCCGCTGTTGAAGACGGCGCGCAGCACGACGTTGCCGAACACCATGACCAGCATCGCCGCGATGCAGGCCACCAGGATGCCGTCGAGGATTTTGAAGAAGAGGGTGCCGTTCCACATCACGGATCTCCGCCGGGACGTCTCCAACCCGGTCACGCGCTGCGCGACCACACGGTGTAGCGGGCGAGCTGGTCGGGATCGACCTCCACACCCAGGCCCGGCCCGCCGGGCACGGCGAGTCCGCCGTCCACCAGCGTGAAGTTGTCGACCAGCAGATCGTCGCGCAGCGGGTTGTGGGTGCGGTCGAACTCCACCATCGGCTCGTTCTGCAGCGGCACGCCGAGCGCCGTGTAGGGAACCAGCGGCGCCGTCGCCAGCGCCTGGAGCGCCGCGGCGAGCGCGATGCCGGACCCCCAGATGTGCGGAACGGTCATCACGCCGTGGGCGGTGGTCAGGGCCAGGATCTTCTGCCACTCGGTGAAGCCGCCGGCGCAGCACAGGTCCGGCTGGGCGATGTCGATGCAGCCCTCGGCCAGCAGCTCGCGGAAGCCGTAGCGGGTGTATTCGCACTCGCCGCCCGCGATGGGCACGTCGATGGAATCGCGCACGCGGCGGTAGCCCTTGCGGTCCTCCGGCGGCACCGGCTCCTCGAACCAGCGGACGTCGAACCGCTCCAGCGCCCGCCCGATCCGGATGGCGCCGGCCGTGTTGTAGGCGTGGTTGGCGTCGACCATGATCAGGGTGTCCGACCCCAGCACGTCGCGGACCAGCGCCACCCGTTCGATGTCCTGGGCGATCGGCAGCAGGCCGATCTTGATCTTGATCGCCGGCAGCCCGGCCTCGCGGTAGCGCTGCGCCTCCTCGGCCAGTGCGGCCATCATGCGCGGCGTGTCGCGGAAATAGTCCGGGTAGTAGCAGCCGGTGCCGTAGGCCGCGACCTTGTCGCGGAAGGCGCCGCCCATCAGCGCGTGCACCGGCCGGTTCAGCGACTTGCCCCACAGGTCCCACAGCGCGATGTCGATGGCGCTCAGAGCCTCGATGTAGGTGCCCTTCTGGCCGAAGTCGCGGCAGAAGGAATAGAGATCCTCGAACACCCGCACCGGCTGGTCGGCGCGGCGGCCGATCAGCCGGGGGGCCAGCACGTCGATGATGCAGCTTTCCGGCGGCTCCGCCGGTCCGTACTGCCCGCCCTCGCCCCAGCCGATCAGGCCGTCGTCGGTGGTGATGCGGACCAGCAGGCTGTTGCGCTCCGGGAAAGCCGCCTGGGAGGAATAGAAGGTCTTCGCGTTCAGCGGAGTCTTCAGGACGAAGGTGTCGATCTTTTTGATGAGCATCGGGGTTCCCATAGGGAGATCGGACGGGCGCGCGGCTCCACGGGCGGACCCGCGGCCCGCCCGCAGACTGCCTGTGGATTGCCCGTGGATTGTGGGGATGCGTTACGGCTTGGCTTGGCGCAGCTGGTCGAGTTCGGATTGCAGCAGGGTCATCGTGTCGGCGCCGATGGCCGCGGCGTGCTTCTCATAGACCGGCGCCACCTTCTGGAGCATGCGCTTGCGCTCCTCGGCGGACAGCTCGTTCACCTGCATGCCGAGGTCCTTCAGGCGGGCGAGCGACTTTTCCGACTGTTCGCGGTTCACCCGGCGCTCCTCGGTGCGGGCCACCGCGGCGCAGGACTGGAGCACGTCCCGCTCGGCCGACGACAGGCCGTCCCAGATCTTTTTGGAGTAGAGGATCACCGCCGGCGTGTAGGCGTGGTTGGTGACCGACAGGTATTTCTGCGCCTCGTAGAACTTGCCCGTCTCGATGTTGGCGTAGGGGTTCTCCTGGCCGTCGACCGCGCGGGTCTCCAGCGCCGTGAACAGCTCGCTGAAGGCCATGGGGACGGCGTTGGCGCCCAGCGTGGAGAAGGTGTCCATGAACACCGGATTCTGCATCACGCGGATCTTGGTGCCGCCCAGGTCCTCCCATTTCTGGATGGGCCGGCGGGAGTTGGTGAGGTTGCGGAACCCGTTCTCCCAGTAGGCGAGATTGACCAGCCCGACGCCCTGGAGCTTTTCGGACAGCTGCTGGCCGACGGCGCCGTCGAGGATGCGGTCGGCTTCCTTCTCGTTCTCGAACAGGAAGGGCAGGTCGAAGACGCCCATGGCCGGCACCAGCGAGGCGAGCGGCGAGGTGGAGGCCACCACCATGTCCAGCGAGCCGCCGCGCACGAGCTGCACGGCCTGCATGTCGCTGCCCAGCGCGGCGTTCCAGAAGCTCTGGATCTTCATCTTGCCGCCCGACTTCTCGGCCGCGCAGGCGGTCAGTGCCGAAACCCCGGCGGCGAAGGGGTGATCCTGCGCGACGGCGGCCGAGAGGCGCATGGTGCGCTCCGCGGTCTGCGCCTTGGCCGGAACAGCGGCGAACAGCGCCGCCACGGCGACCGTCAGGACGATGGGCAGTTTATCGACGTTCATAGGGGCGCTCCTCCGATCCGCATTATCCAGGGAGCCGGTTCTGTGCCGGTCCCGAAAGGTTGATGACGCGCACAATGCCTGATGCATCAGGCATTATCAAGGTCATTTGCGTTCGAAATGAATCCGTCCCCTCGCAGACGGGTGGGCCGCCGAAGGCGGGCTTCGGAGGAGAGGCGTCCTTGCGCTGTGTGGAGTGGGGGGCGGCCGACGCCGCCCGAAGCCGATGCGGCGCGTCGGGGTCGGAAAGCCGGTGCGCCGCAGGACGGCGGGCATGGCACCGTCCTGTTCGCCCGGTTGGATGCAGGGTGGTGTGTCGGTCGTCGCCAGACGCGCGGATCGATCAACGTCCGATAAGGGCGCGCTTGGACGGCCCCTTTGACTCGGGGGGCGTGCCAGGGACGGAGTCGATGCGGAGGGCGTTGCCCGACCCGGCGCAACCGCCGGGCGGGGAGCCCGGCGGCACAGCGGCCTGTGTCCGGGTCCCCCGATTTCTAGGGGTCGTACCCCGTTCCCATGCCGGTCCGCGGTGGCCGCAGCGGAAACGGGGACGCCTGTCCCACCGGACTTCTAGAAGGTGGGCGGAGAGTTGAGCCACAGGACCGCGGCCGGAACGGTCCCCGGATTGGCGTAGCCGTGAGGAATCTCGGATGCGAAGAAAGCGGCATCCCCCGCGCTCATCCGGGTGGTCTCGTCGCCCAGGATCAGGTCGATCTCACCCGACAGCACATAGACGAACTCTTCGCCCGGATGGGTGATGCAGCCGTCGGAGCGTCCCCCGACGGCCACATGATGGATGTTCACCTGAAAGGAACTGCCCGGGGCGAGCACGGACAGGGCTTCGAGCTGCACACCGTCCCGCCCGCGCAGCAAGCCGTCGGACAGGATGGGGCGATCCCCGTTCCGAACGATGATCGCCGGCTGGGCCCGCTCCGTCGGCAGCAGGTTTCCGATGTTGGTGTCGAGCGCCGTGGCGATCCTGTGCAGCGTGTTGAGCGATGGCCGGGCCTTGCCCTTCTCGATCTTCGACAGCAGCGCCACCGAGCAGTCGCAGCTTTTCGCCAGGCTCGACAGGGTCATCTTGCGCGCCACGCGCAGCTCATGGAGCCGTCTGCCAAAATTTTCGGACAGAAATTCGTCCTGCATCATCCCCGACTTTCACGCTCCGCGCACTTTTTCCCGAAAACCGTGCCGAGACACACCGGCGCAGTCTCCGAAGGCCGCCATCCTATCGTCCCGGACCAACCTCCGCCACAGCGATGCGGCTTCGGGATGCGGCCTCGGGACCGTCCGCTCACAGGCTCTCGGCGCAGGCGAAAACGGCCTGTGCGAGCACATGGGCGCCCAGCACGATGTCGTCCGCCCGCGTGTCCTCCACCGGCGTGTGGCTCCGCCCGCCGATGCTCGGCACGAACAGCATGGCGGTGGGGACGCTCCGCGCCAGCACCATCGCGTCGTGGATCGCCCCGCTCGGCAGCGGCATCGACCGGGCGCCACGGGCGGCGGCGGCGTCGGCAACCAATCCCCGAAGCGTGGCGTCCAGCGACACCGGCGCCAGACGCCCGGCCTCCTCCAGCGAGACCCGCACCCCCTCCTGGCCGTCGAACTCGCCGACCAGGGCCGCCAGCGCGGCGCTCAAGCCGTCCAGCGCCACCGGGTCGAGGTCGCGGAATTCCAGCAGAAGCTCCCCCCGCTCGACGACGACGTTCACGGCGCCGGGCTGCAGCGACACCTTGCCCAGGTTCCACACGCTGTCCGCCGAACCGGCCTGGCGGAAGCGGTGGTGGCAGGCGTCGGCGAAGCGGTAAAGCAGGCGGGCGGCGTCGCGGCGCAGCGCGATCGGGGTGGTGCCCGCGTGGTCGGCGCGGCCATCGAACCGCACGGCGTAGCGGCGCATGCCGAAGATCCCGGTGACCACGCCGATGGGGAGACCGGCGGCCTCCAGCCGCGGCCCCTGCTCGATGTGGGCCTCGAAGAAGGCGCGGTGGCGTTGCGGGTCCAAACGGCTGTGCGGGGCGGTGCCCAGACCGGCGCTGGCCGCCTCCTCGGCGAAACCGGCCGGCAGGCCGGGCAGGTCGCCGCAGAAGGAGCGGCTGCCCAGGCAGCTCAGGAACCGGCCTTCCTCGTCGGAGAAGTCGATCAGGTCGATGCCGACCGGCGCGCCGGGGCGGGCCTCCATCCAGGCGCGGGCGATCTCCAGCCCATAGGCGAGGCCGAGCGCGCCGTCCAGCCAGCCGCCGGTCGGCACGCTGTCGGAATGGGAACCGATCAGCACCGACCGGCCGGCGCCGGGCGCCGCGCCATACAGGTTGCCCACCGCGTCGATGGTCGCCCTGAGACCGATCCTTTCCATTTCGCCGGCCAGCCAGCGGCGGGCCGCGAGGTCCGCCGGTGAGAGCGCGGGCCGGCAGACGCCGGACCCCACCGCGCCGAATCCCGCCAGGGTCCGCAGGGTCGTCAGAACGGCGTCGCCATTGACGTTGAGCATCGATCGGAAATCCCAGCGCCTCCGCCGCCGACGGACGGGGCGCTTCGCAAGGTTCGTAGGAAGGGAAACGGTGGAGAAGGGGCGGGGAGCGCGCGTGCACCGGGGCGCGGGCGCCGCTCCCCGCCGCCGGGTCCGTCAGGTCCCGGTCTGGCCGGCCTTGCGCATGGCGAGGCCCGCCAGGAAGTAGGTCACCGCGTAGACGATGACCCGGTACATGATCGCCGAACCGGGCGGGATGCACAGGAAGGACAGCCCGTCGCAGCCGCGCTTGCCGACCTCGTGTGCGATGCGGATCGCCTCATAGTCGGTCATGCCGATCGGCTCGGCCAGTTCGCCCAGGACGTCGCCCTCGGTCGGGCCGGCCCCGCCCAGCACGTCCATGTCGAAATGGGCGTAGACGCCGGCCGTGCCGTCGTAGGCGTGGCGCAGGTTGTCGATCACCCCCTGGATGCCCAGCTCCGTCCGGATCTTCCACATCGGCATGAAGCAGGCGCCGTTGCGGAGGTAGTGGCGGACGATCTCCGGATTCTCCAGCATGCCGCGCTCGCCGATCTCGACGAGGTTGCGGATGGCGTAGCTGGGGCAGTCGCGGAACAGCTTGTCCTTCCAGTTGGTCGAGCCGGCGATGTGATCGTTCATGGTGGCCCAGTCGTAGGGCCAGCAGTCCCAGTGGGTGTCGAGGCTGATCATGCCGACCGGCCCCTTCACATGCTCGGCCACCGGCCGGCCGATCGCGTAGGAGGCGCAGGGCGAGTTCTGGCCGATGACGATCGGCACGGCGCCGGCGGCCAGCGCCGCCTTGACCTTGCGCTCGACGGCCTCCTGCGCTTCCAGGATGCGCTCGACCGTGCCCTCGTAGCTGGCCTCGATGGGGATGTCGACGTCGCCGTAATCGACGACCTTCAGATGCTCGAAGATGTCGAGGTCGAAGTCCTGCACGTAGCCGCCGCGGTAGCGGATCGACTGCTGGCGGACACGGACGGTGGCGGCCAGCCATTCGGCCTTGTCGACGCCGCTGTACTTGGTTCCCCAGCCGGCGGCGAAGGGCGCGCCGATGATGACGGCGTCGGCGCCGGCCAGATCCTCGTCCCGGATGGCGTAGGGAACGCCGAGGAAGGTCGGCATGTCCGCCTTGATGCGGGGAAAGTGGGTCGTGCGCCAGGTTTTGCCGGCCAGGGTATCCTGCCAGCTCGGGTATTGCGGCATGGACGCAGATGTCCTCTTCGGGGGTTTTCAGGGCGACCGATGGGGATCGGGTCGGGCGGCAGGGCCGGGGATCAGGGAGCCTGCTTAGGGAATTCGCGCAGGGCGGGCTCGTTCACGTAGCGGCCGCCGGTGATGTACTTGGCGGCGATCATGTCCCACTGGCCGGAGGTCAGCAGGTTGTCGAGCCCGACGTTGAGGACCGACTGCAGCTCGCTGTTGCCCTTGCGGACGGTCCAGGCGATCGGCAGGAAGTTCACCGGCCGGTCGTTGAACAGCATCTTCACGCCCGGCTGCTGTTCGGTGAAGCGGGTGGCGGTGAACAGATCCTCGAAGCTGGCGTCGGCGCGGCCGGCCGCCACCTCCATGAAGCCCGCGGTCAGGTTGCCGCCGGCCAGCGAGGTCAGCTTGGCGTTGGGGATGGTGCGGCGCACGAAGTCCTCGGCGGCCGTGCCCTGGACCACGGCGATGCGCACGTCCGGCTTGTTCATGTCGGCCAGCGAGGCGAAGCGCGCCTCGTCGTTCTTCACCACGGCGACGCTGCCGAGATAGAAGATCGGCTTGGTGAAGTCGACGACGGTGGCGCGCTTCACGGTGGCGAAGGTCGCGCCGATGGACATGTCGAACTGGCCGGCCTGCAGCCCGGCGACGAAGTTCGCCCAGGTCGTCTCGATGAAGACCGGGCGGACGCCCATCTGCTCGGCGATGGCGCGCGCTGCGTCCACGTAGAAACCGGTCAGTTCGCCCGTCTTGGGGTCCTTGGCGGTGCCGGGCGGGGAGGGGATGTAGCCGATCTTCAGCTCGCCCTGCCGGACGATCTTCTCGACCTCGCCGGCGGCCTGGGCCTTGACGGCGCCGAAGGTCACCAGGGCGCCAACCACCAGCGACGAGATCAGCGTGCGGAATGCGGACATGTTCAGCCTCTTCAATGCAGGACGCGGGCAAGGAACGCGCGGGTCCTCGCGTTGTCCGGGTTGGTGAAAATCTTGCTTGGTGGCCCCTCTTCGACGATTCGGCCGCCTTCCATGAAGACGACCCGGCTCGCGACGTCGCGCGCGAAGCTCATTTCGTGGGTGACGATCACCATGGTCATGCCTTCGGCGGCGAGTTCGCGCATGGTGGTCAGCACCTCGCCGACCAGTTCGGGGTCGAGCGCCGAGGTCGGCTCGTCGAACAGCATCAGGCGCGGGCGCATCGCCAGGGCGCGGGCGATCGCGGCGCGCTGCTGCTGCCCGCCCGACAGCTTGGTCGGGCGGACGTCGCGCTTGTCGGCCAGCCCGACCTTGGCGAGCAGCTGCTCGGCGTGGCGGACCGCCTCGTCGCGCGCGACACCCTTGACCTGGATCGGTCCCTCGATGACGTTCTGGAGCGTCGTCATGTGGGGAAACAGGTTGAAGTTCTGGAAGACCATGCCCATTTCGGCGCGCAGCCGGTTGGTCTGGCGCTCGGTGGCCAGCCGCCGCTGGCCGTCGGCCTCGACGTAGCCGACCAGCTCATCGCCGAAGCGGACCTCGCCTTCGTCGTAGCGTTCCAGGAAGTTGATGCATTTCAAAAGCGTGCTCTTGCCGGAGCCGCTGGGTCCGATGATCGCCACGACGTCGTGGGGCTGCACGTCGAGATCGATGCCGCTCAGGACGCGCGCGCTGCCGTAGCTCTTCCCGAGGTTGGTGATGCGCAACATAGGGGAAACTCCACCGGAGGATCGTGCGAGGATCGGTCAGGCCCGCATCTTCAGGCGCCGTTCCAGGCGCTGCGACAACCAGATCCAAGGGTAGGTGATGAAGAAGAAGAAGATCGCCAGGAACGTGTAGACCTCAAGCGGACGGTAGGTCGTGGCGATGAGGTTGTTGGATTCCTGAAGAAGCTCATAGACCGCGATCATCGAGCCGAGCGTCGTCAGCTTCATCAGGTTGGCGAATTCGTTGATCAGCGGCGGGATCATCTTCTGTCCGGCCTGGGGCAGGATGATGCGGCGGAGCGCCGTGAAGTGGTTCATGCCGATCGACTTGGCGGCGAGAAACTGGCCGGTGTCCACCGCGTTGATGCCGGCCCGCACGATCTCCGACACGTAGGCTCCGGAATGGATGCCCAGGGCGATGATGATCGAGGTCATCGCGCTGAGTTGGTAACCGAAGATGATCGGGAAGCAGTAGTAAAGCCAGACAATCTGCACGAGCGCCGGAGTCGCGCGAATCATCTCCACATAGATCGATGTGACGGATCTTACAAAGATACCGGATGATTCTCGGCTCACGCCGACCAAGAGGCCGATCAGCAACCCGATGGCGGACGACAGTAACGTTATCTGGAGGGTCGTAATGGCCCCGCGTGCGAAAATCGGCCAATACTCAAGTATTATGGCAAACTGCCATTCGTACCCCATCGCCGATGCCCCTGTTCATGGTTTGGCTTTGTCGCCAGACCTAATTTTGAATGGCGTTCAAAATGCTTGATTGATTTGGCACTGTCAATGGGGTTTGACGATGCGCAGGGCGCCGGTTTCGGGCTTTTTGAATGTTCAATCGGGGGTAGTGAATGGGGCCGAGGCTCTCTCATCTTGCCTTGCTGCACGGAGGCTCCGCCCCGTGCCGAGAGCCGGTCGGGGAATGGGAGTGCGTCCGTTTCCCGTGCGTGACGGGAGGTGCGGGCGGGCGCGACGATGCCTGACCGGGAGCCTCCAAACGAAAATGAGAATTCTTCGCATTTGGGCGTGAGGCGGAGGGCACCCCCGTTCGTCTGAACAGGAGGATCGGTGGCTCCTTCTGAGAGGACGAGATGAGCGTTGGCAAGTCGCGCACGCGGCTGTGGTTCCTGTGGCACTCCTGGCTGGCGATGCCCATCTGGGCGTTCCTGTTCTTCGTCTGCCTGACCGGGACCATCGCCGTGGTCAGCACGGAGATCATGTGGCTGGTCAACCCCGCCATGCGGGCCTCCGGCGCCGGGGAGACCCTGCCGCCCAGCGCGCTGATCGCCGCGGCGGAGGCGGCGGCGCCGGGCGGGCGGGTGACTTCGCTGAGCTGGGGCGGCTCCCACATGGCGGTCAGCGCCCGGATGGCGATGCCCGACGGCACCTCCACCACCGCCTGGGTCAACCCGGTCAGCGGGGCGGTGCAGGGCATGTCCACCGGCAACTCGTTCCAGAGCTTCTTCCGCGCGCTGCACGGCTGGCTGATGACCTTCCCCGTGGGCTGGTACCTCGTGACCTTGCTGGCCATTCCGCTCGTCGGGTCGCTGGTCACCGGGCTGGTGGTCTACAAGCGGTTCTGGAAATCCTTCTACCAGCCGCGCATCCGCTGGCGGCAGGCGCCGCGCGTGATGTGGGGCGACCTGCACCGCGTCGCCGGCACATGGTCGATCTGGTTCATCGCGGTCATCTCGGTCACCAGCCTGTGGTTCCTCATCTACATGATGCTGTTCCATCTCGGGATGGGGCTGGGCGGCGGGAAGGTGCCGGTGCTGCTGGCGCGCGACCAGATCCCGGTCGCCGCGACCGCGCCGAAGCCGGATGTCGACGCCATCATGGCCAGCGCCATGACGGCCCTGCCGGACATGCGGCTGCGCTACCTGTGGCTGCCCGGCACCGCCTACGACCCGGCGACGGTGGCGGGGTCCAGCGGGCAGGTGCCGCTGCTGCCCGACTATGTCCGGCTGAATCCCTTCACCGCCGAGGTGATCGCCATCGAGGGCGGGATGGAAGCGGCCTCGGGCATCGAGCTGACCCGCACCATCATGCGCGCCCTGCACACCGGCGATTTCGGCGGCTTGCCGGTCAAGCTGGTCTGGTTCGCCTTCGGCCTGCTGATGACCACGCTGATCTTCAGCGGCATGCTGATCTGGATGAAGCGGACCGCCCGCGCCACGGTCGAGGCGGTGCGCGACGTCCGGCGCGGCTCCCGGTTGGCGGAGGGCCCGTCCAATGCGTAATGACTCACTGCGTAGGCTCTGGCAGCGCGGCAAGTTCCATCTCAGCGCCCTGATGATGCTGGTGCCGCTTCCCTTCCTCCCCGACTATTTCAGCCCGAAGCCGATCTTCGTGCCGCCCGAGATCCGGCGCGACGTCGCCGTCGGACCCTTCCCGATCACGCTGGCGACCTACGACGAGGCTCCCAGGCGCATGCCGACCGGGGAGCGGATGAAGGAGTACCGCATCCACATCCGTCCCGCCGACGTCGACCATGTGCGCGGCGTCTTCCTGCGCGTCGGCAAGCCGCGCAGTCTGCGCACCACGGGCGCGCTCGCCTTCGGCAACCCCTACGAGCGGGAGGCCGACGTGACCGTGCCGGACGAGCTGGCCGGCAGGGAGGAGCTGTGGGTGACTATGGAGGACTGGAGCGGCCGGGTGCATCAGGCATCCCTGCCGCTGAGCGAGATTTTCGGAGGAAAGCGATGAGGACCCCGCGCGCGCTCGCCCTGGCGGCGCTGTTCGCCCTGTGCGCCGCCGGTGCGGCGCATGCCCATTACCCGATCTGCGAATGCCGGATGGTGGAGGGCGACACGGTGCAGTGCACCGGCGGCTTCTCCGACGGGTCCAAGGCGCCCGGCGTCGTGCTGGACGTCATCGCCTACGACGAGCAGGTGCTGGTCAAGGGCAAGCTGGGGCCGGACTCCACTCTGTCCTTCCCGCGCCCCGCGCAGGACTTCTACGTCCTGTTCGACGCCGGCCCCGGCCACACGGTCGAGATCGAGCACACGGCGATCAAGTAGCGTCCTCAGCGAAGCCGGAACCATGCATCACCAGATCGTCCGCCGCGCCGGGGCCGAGCGCGAGACCCTGTGGGTCGCGTTGGCCGCCGGCGCCATTCTCGTGTCCGCCGCCCTGGCGGTCGGGCTGCGCGCCGCTCCGGAAACGGAGGCGCCTCTTGCCGCCCACCTCGTCGACTCCCGCACCGGCCTGACCGCCGCCGAGCAGGGCCTCTACGCCGACCTGAAGGCGGCGGGCGAGGAGATCGCCGCCCTGCGGACGGCGGCGGGCCGGGCGCCGACGCCGGAGGAGCTGGCCGCCGGGGCCCTGCCGCCCTTCGCGGCCGATTCCAGCGCCGCGGCGCGCGGCGGGCACACCTGGACCCTTACCGGGACCCTTACCGGGACCCTCACCGAGACCGGGGACGGGATCGCCTATGCCGGCGTTTCCGCCGCGCCGGAGCTGGCCGGGTCCCTGGTCCTGCGGCTGGACGGCCACGGTGCCGACATCTGGCTGAAGCGCGCCGCCGAAGCCCCGCCCGCCCCACCGGAGGACACGGCCTTGGCCGCCGCCGGCTGGAAGCGGATCGTCTCCACCTTCACCGCCGGGGTGACCCGATGACCAGCATTCTTCCCAACCGCCGCCTGATCCTGGCCGGCGCCCTGGCCGCCGCGGCCATGCCGGCCCGCGCCTTCGCGGCTCCCGCCGGGCGCCGCCGCTTCGGCGTCACCCTGCACCCCTACTATTCCTACGTCGCCAACATCGTCGGCGATGCGGCCGAGGTGGTGCCGGTCATCCCGGCCGGCTTCAACCCGCACGCCTACGAGCCGCGCCCGGAGGACATCCAGCGCATCGGCGGGCTGGACGCCATCGTGCTGAACGGCATCGGTCACGACGATTTCGCCGGGCGGATGATCGCCGCCTCGGCGAAGCCGTCGCTGCCGGTGGTCGAATCCAACGCCGACGTGCCGCTCCTGCCCGCCGCGGGAACGGCGGCGCGGGCGGCGGGGAAGGTGGTCAACCCGCACAGCTTCCTGTCGATCACCAACTCGGTCCTCCAGGTTTCGACCATCGCGCGCGAGCTGGGACGGCTGGACCCGGACAACGCCGCCGCCTACGCCGCCAACGCCCGCGCCTATTCCCGCCGCCTGCGCCAGTTGCGGGCCGACGCGCTGGCGAAGCTGGCGACGGCGGGCACCGCCAGCCTGCGCGTCGCCACCATCCACGGCGCCTACGATTACCTGCTGCGCGAGTTCGGGCTGGAGGTCTCCGCCGTCGTCGAGCCCGCCCACGGCATCGAGCCCAGCCCGGCCCAGCTCGCCGAGACCATCGCGACGATGCGCAAGCTCGACGTGCAGGTGATCTTCTCGGAGCTGAACTTCCCCAGCGCCTATGTGGAGACCATCCGGCGCGAGACCGGCATCCGGCTCTACGCCTTCTCCCACATCTCGCACGGCGACTACGCGCCCGACCTGTTCGAGCGCGAGATGGCCCGGAACCTCGACACGCTGGTTCTGGCGATGGCCGAGGCCGCGCCGTGACCGGTCCCGCCATCCTGTTCGACCGGGTAGACCTGACGCTGGGGCGCACGGTGATCCTGGACGGCGTGTCCCTGCGCGTCGCCGCGGGCACCGTGCACGCGGTGGTCGGCCCCAACGGCGGCGGCAAGTCGTCGCTGATCCGCGCCCTGCTCGGTCAGGCGCCGCACCGCGGGACCATCCGGCTCGACTGGCCGGGCGACGGGCCGGGCACCGTCGCCTATGTGCCGCAATCGGTCGAGTTCGACCGCGGCCTGCCGTTGACGGTGGAGGATTTCCTGGCCGTGCTGTGCCAGCGCCGTCCCGCCTTCCTCGGGCCGGACCGCCGCATGAACTACGGCGCGGCCCTGGACCGCGTCGGCATGGCCGGCAAGGCCCGCCGCCGCTTCGGCGCCCTGTCGGGGGGCGAGCGGCAGCGCGTCCTGCTCGCCCAGGCGCTGATCCCGGCGCCCGACCTGATCGTTCTGGACGAGCCGATGACCGCGCTCGACGAGGCCGGGATCGCCATTTTCGAAACGCTGCTGGCCGAGCTGTCCGCCGCCGGGACCACCGTCCTGTGGGTCGAGCACGATCTGGCCCAGGTGCGCCGGCTGGCGACGCGGGTGACCGGCCTGAACCGGCGCGTGCTGTTCGACGGCGCCCCGCTGGAGATGCTGTCGCCGGAGCGGGTGTTCGACCTGTTCTCGGCCGTCCCGCGCGGCCACGCGGCCGAGAGGATCGCATCATGAGGATCGCGTCATGAGGATCGCGTCATGAGCTTCGAGGCGTTGCGCGCCCTGGTCCAGGGCTGGGCCGGGGCCGGGTTGCTGCCCGCCGGGCTGACCCATGGCTTTCTCGTCAACGCGCTGCTGTCCGGGCTGGTCATCGGCCCGGTGCTGGGCGGGTTGGGCACGCTGGTGGTGACCAAGCGGCTGGCCTTCTTCTCCGAGGCGGTCGGCCACGCCGCGCTGACCGGCGTCGCCATCGGCATCCTGGTGGGGGAGCCCTACACCGGTCCCTACGCCAGCCTGTTCGGCTACTGCCTGCTGTTCGCGCTGCTGGTCAACTACACGCGCAACCGCAGCAACCTGACCGCCGACACGCTGATCGGCGTCTTCCTGTCGGTGTCTCTGGCGCTGGGCGCCAGCCTGCTGCTGATCCTGGCCAGCCGGGTCAACATCCACATCCTGGAGAATGTGCTGTTCGGCTCGGTCCTGACGGTGGACGACCGCGACCTGACCGTGCTGCTGGTGGTGGCCCTCGGGGTGACCGCGCTGATGCTGCCGCTGTTCAACCGGCTGCTGCTGGCCAGCTTCAACCCGGCGCTGGCGCGGGTGCGCGGCGTGCCGGTGAAGGGGCTGGACTATCTGTTCATCGTGCTGGTGACCGTGGTCACCGTCGCGTCGGTCAAGATCATCGGCGCCATCCTGGTGGGGGCTCTGCTGGTCATTCCGGCCGCCGCGGCGCGGGTCGTCGCCGCGTCGCTGCGCGGCTTCTTCCTGCTGTCGGTCGCCTTCGCCAGCGTGGCGGCGGTGGCCGGAATCCTGCTGCCCGTGCATTTCGCCCTGCCGGTGCCGTCGGGCGGCGCCATCATCCTGGCGGCGGGGCTGCTGTTCGTGGGCGCGCTGCTGGCGCGTCTGTTCATGAAAGGGGAAGAGGGATGAAGCGCGTCACGCTCGCGGCGCTCCTGCTGCTGTCCACGGTGGCCGGCGCCTCCGCCGAGACTGTGCTGGCCGGTCACCCGGTCACCGCCGGGCTGGCCCAGGCGCTGACGAAGGGCACGCCGGTGGTGGTGGAATCGGTGGTTCCGCCGGCCATTCCCATGGGGCGCCAGCACGCCTTCCTGAGCGGGCGCGGCGAGGTGAGGCTGGCGGAGGCCGCCCGCAAGGCCGACGCGGTGCTGACCCTGCGCTCCGCCTGGGGCGAGGACCCGCTCTACCCGCTGGCGCGGCGCGCCAACATCCGCCTCGTCGAGATCGACGCCGCCCGCCCGGTGGACGGCGCCCTGCCGGGGATCGCGGTCAACGGCGACGCGGCCTTCCCCTGGCTGGGCATCGCCAACGCCGGACGGATGGCCGACATCCTGGCCGCCGACCTGCGGCGCCTCTATCCCGGTTCCAAGGACGCCATCGACGCGAATCTCGCCGCCCTGAAGCGCGGGCTGCTGACGGTGTCGTCCCAATCGGCGCAGGCGTTCGCCGCTCTGCCGGACCCGTCGGCGGCGGCGCTGTCCGACCGCTTCGCCACGCTGGCCGCCGATCTCGGGCTGGATCTGCGCCGGGTCTGGACCCGCGACGACCGCGACTGGACGCCCGAGCGTCTGGCCGAGCTGACCGCCACCCTGAAGGCCGAGGCCATTCCCGTGGTGCTGCACCACCGTCAACCGTCTCCGGAGATCGCCCGGGCGGTGGCGGACGGCGGCGCCCGGCTGATCGTTCTGGACAGTCTGGAGAGCGGTCCGCCCGCGGCGATGGACACGGCGCTGGGGCGGATGGCGGAGCAGGTGGAGGCGGGGCTGCGCTGAGGGAGGCATTGCCCCCACCCTAACCCTCCCCCGCTGGCGCAGGGGAGGGGACGTGTTTCTCCCTCCCCTGCGAAGCGGGGGAGGGCCGGGGTGGGAGCAACACCCCGCCACCCCAGCCAGCCGATCACTCGCTCGCCAGGGCCGCCACGGGATCGAGCCGCGCGGCGCGGCGGGCGGGGATCAGGCCGAAGACCATGCCGGTGAGCACGGCGGAGGCCACCGCCCCGGCGATCGCGGTCGCGGTGAAGACCACCGGCATCGCCAGCAGCCCGATCACCGCGCCGCCGGCCAGCCCCAGCGCCACCCCGACCAAGCCGCCCAGCCCGGCCACCAGCGCCGCCTCCATCAGGAACTGCCGCTCGATGTCGGCGGCGCGGGCGCCGACGGCCATGCGGATGCCGATCTCGCGGGTCCGCTCGGTCACGCTGACCAGCATGATGTTCATCACCCCGATGCCGCCGACCAGCAGCGTGATGACCGCGGCGCAGCCGAGCAGCAGCGTCATGGTGTCCTGGGTCTCCGCCGCCGCCTGGATGCGCGCGGTCCCGTCGTGGATCTGGAAATCCTCCTGGCCGTGACGCCCGGCGATCAGGGCGTGGATGGCGTCGCGGGTCTGTGCGATCCGCCCCACGTCGTGAACCGAGACGAGGATCAACTCCAGGTCCGGCTTGCCGATCAGCCGTTGCACGCCGGTGGACAGCGGCACGAACACCCAGTCGTCGGTGCTCTGGTTGCCGGTCAGGTCGCCCTTCTGCGCCATCACGCCGGTGACCAGGAAGGGAATGTTGTTCACCAGCACATGCTTGCCCAGCGGCGACTCCCCGCGCGGGAACAGCCGTTCGGCGACGCGGTGGCCGAGGACCGCCACCGCCGCCCCGCCCCGTTCGTCGGCGCGGGTGAAGAAGGCCCCTTGGGCGACCGGCCAGCGGTGGGTCAGCGGCAGCGACGCCGAGGTCGCCAGTACTTCGGTGCGGTGGTCGATGTTGCCGTGACGGGCCATCACCGGCGCGGCGAGGAAGGGCATCACGCTCTCGACGTTGGGCAGGTCCAGGATGGCCTCGCCGTCCGCCTCGGTCAGCGGCGTGGCCGGCAGGCGGGGATCGCCGCTGCCCGCCACGACATAGACCAGATTGACCCCCAGCGCGCCGACCCGCGCCATCACCGCCTGCTTGGCGCCCTCGCCGATGGCGAGCAGGGCGATCACGGACGCCACGCCGATGACGATGCCGAGCAGGGTCAGCGCCGTGCGGAAGCCGTTGGCGCCCAGCGACCGCAGCGCCGCCGACAGGGCTTCCGCCGCGTCGGCCCACAGGGAGGCGCCGGCGGCCGCGCGCTCCGCCGGGGCGGGGGATGGGGCCGCCGGTGACGGGGCCGGGCGGCCGCTGTCGGCGACGATGCGGCCGTCGCGCATTTCGATCACCCGGCCGGCGGCCTCGGCCACCTTGCGGTCGTGGGTGATGAGGATCACCGTGCGCCCGGCGGCGGACAGCTCGCGCAGCAGCGCCACCACCTCCGCCCCGCTGGCGCTGTCCAAAGCACCGGTCGGCTCGTCGGCCAGGATCACCGGGGCGTCGTTCATCAGCGCCCGCGCGATCGACACGCGCTGTTGCTGGCCGCCCGAAAGCTGGTTGGGGCGGTGATGGCGCCGCTCCCCCAGCCCCAGGCGGCCCAGCAACTCCACGGCGCGGCTTTCGCGCAGCGCGGCGGGCAGGCCCGCGTAGCGGCCCGGCATCTCGACGTTCTCCTGCGCCGTCGTGCCGGGGATCAGATGGTAGTGCTGGAAGACGAACCCGAACCCGTCCCGCCGCAGCGCCGCCCGCTCGTCGCCCTCCAGCGCCGTCACGTCGCGCCCGTCGACGCGGTAGCGTCCGGAGGTCGGACGGTCGAGCCCGCCGAGGATGTTCATCAGCGTCGATTTGCCGGAGCCGGAGCTGCCGACGATGGCGACGAACTCCCCCGCTTCGACGGTCAGGGAGACGCCGCGCAGCACCTCCACCGCCACGCCGCCGCCGCTCATGTAGGTCTTGCGGATGTCCTCCAGGACGAGAAGCGGCCCGCTCACAGCCGGAACCCGATCTTGGGCGGGCGGCCGTCGTCGGTTTTCCAGCCGACCACGATCCGCTCGCCTTCGGCCAGACCCTCCAGGATCTGGGCGTTGAAGCGGTCGCGCACCCCGACGCGGACCTCGCGCGTCTCGATGGCGCCGCCGCTGCCGATCAGCGTCACGCGGTGCCGCTCCGCCGCCCCGTCAGCCAGGCTCAGGGCGGCGACCGGCACGGTGATGGCGTCCTTGGCCGCGGCGGCCACGAAGAAGACCTGGGCGGTCATGTCCGGGCGCAGCTCCCCCCGGTCGTTGGCGATTTCGAACAGCGCGGTGTAGAGCACGACGCTGTTGGCCGCCCCGCCGCCGCCGGTGGCGGACGAGCCGCCGTTCCCCGAGGCGGGCGGCTTGGGCGGGGCGGGCAGGATCTCCTGCAGGCGCGCGGTCCAGCGCCGTCCGGGATGGCCGAGCGTGGTGAAGTAGAGCGGCATGCCGTCCGTCAGCCGCGTCACGTCGGCTTCCGACACCTGGGTCCACACGGTCATGGCCGACAGGTCGGCGATCCGCATCAGGACCGGCGCCTCGTAGGCGGAATTGATGGTCTGGCCCTGGCGGGCGTCCACCGCGATCAGCGTGCCGCTCATCGGCGCGTAGATGCGGGTGTAGCCGAGCTGTGCCTCGTCGGCCTGGAGGGTCGAGTCCGTCTGGCGGATCTGCGCCTGGGTGGCCTCGACCTGGGCGGCGGCGATGCGCGCCTCCATCCGGGCCTGGTCATAGGCCTCGCCGCGCCCCGACCCGCTGCGCCGCAGCGCCGCCTGACGGGAAAGCTGGGCTTCGGCGAAGTCGGCGCGCGCCCGCTGCTCGGCCAGCAGTGCGGTCAGGCGGGCACGCTCGGCGCGCCCGGCCTCGACCTTGGCCTGTTGCAGGGCGGGGTCGATCTCAGCCAGCAGATCGCCCTCGCGGACCATCTGCCCGACCGCCACATGCAGCCGGGTCAACTGGCCGGACACCTGCGCGCCGACGTCGACGTAGGCGCGCGGCTGGATCTTGCCGAGCGCCGTCACCGTGTCCTCGACCGTGCCGCGCCCGACCACCGCCACCTCTGCCGAGGCGGCGGGATCGGCCGGGCGCAGCAGGGCGGCGGAGGCCAGCCCGCCGAGCACCAGCGCGGCGGCGGCGAGGCCGCGGCGGATACCGCGCCGGGAACCGGAAGCCGCCGCCCGCCGCGCCGTCATCACCACGTCGCCCGCAGGGACAGCAGGACGTTGCGCGGCTCGCCATAGTAGCCGTAGTTCTGGACGCTGCTCAGGTACTTCTTGTCGAACAGGTTGTTGAGGTTCATCGTCGCCGAGACCTTGTCGGTGATCTGATAGCGCGTCATCAGATCGACCACCGCGTAGCCGTCGCGGTCATAGCGCCGGGCGCCGGTGCCGGTGTAGACGTCGCCTTCCCACTTGACGTTGCCGCCCACCGTCACGCGGTCCCAGGCGCCCGGCAGGCGGTAGGTGGTGAACAGCTTGAAGGTGTCGCGCGGCACATAGGTCATCATCCGCTGGCCGTCGGCGTTCTTGATCGAGGTGTGGCTGTAGCCGCCGCCGATCTGCCATCCGGCCATCACCTCGCCGGCGACCTCCATCTCGAAGCCCTTGCTTTCCGCGCCCTTGACCGCGCGGTAGGCCTGCCCGCCGTCCGGGGTGAAGCGGCCGGCGTCGACTTCGCCCAGATTGTCCTGCTTGATCAGGAACACCGCGGCGCTGGCGTTCAGGGCGCCGCCGAAGAACTCCGCCTTCACGCCGGCCTCGTAGGCGTCACCGTCCAGCGGGTCGAGCGTCCGGCCGCTGGCGTCCTTGTAGTCCTGCGGCTTGAAGATGCTGGTGTAGCTGGCGTAGACCGACCAGATGTCGGTCAGGTCGAGCACGACGCCGGCGTAGGGCGTGAGCACCCCGTTCTCCGACCGCTTGCTGTAGCTTCCCGCCCCCGCGTTCGGGCTGCTCTTTTCGATCTGCTGCCACCGGCTGATGCGGCTGCCGAGGATGACCGACAGCGCGTCGGTCGGGCGCAGGCGGGTGGCGGCGTAGGCGGCCATCTGCCGCTCGTCGGTCTGCGACCGGCCGGTCGGGTTGAGCGTCGGCTGGGCGATGCTGCCGTTCCAGGTGAAGTAGTTGGGGATCGAGGGATCGTAGCCGGGGATGGTCCAGAGCGGGTGGTCGAGCCCCTCGCGCTTGGCGTAGTAGCCGCTGATGCCGGCCATCAGGTCGTGCCGCCGCCCGAACAGGTCGAAGCCGCCGTTCAGGTCGGCGCTGACCGAGGTCTGCTCCAGGTCGGAGTTCCAGCGGCCCGGCCAAATGCCCATGCCGGTGCCGTCCCGGTTCAGGCTGCCGCGCGCGCCATAGCCGAGCAGGCCATCATATTCGCGGTTGTTGCGCTCCACGTTCAGCGTCGCCGTCCAGCCGTCCCCGAAGCGGTGCTTCAGTTCGCTGAAGACGGTCAGGTTGTCGTGCATGAAATACGCCCACCGGGCGCCGCTGTTGTGAGAGCGGGAGAAGTCGGTCTTCGTCCCGTCGGCGTAGAACAGCGGAAAACCGGCGCGGGAGGCGTCGTCGGAGCGGTGCTTCTGGTACTCGACGCCGACCGTCCAGGTCGTATCCTCGGTGATGTCGGCCTCC
This sequence comes from Azospirillum sp. TSH58, assembly GCF_003119115.1. Classification (NCBI taxonomy): domain Bacteria; kingdom Pseudomonadati; phylum Pseudomonadota; class Alphaproteobacteria; order Rhodospirillales; family Azospirillaceae; genus Azospirillum; species Azospirillum sp. TSH58. Next base: position 367,297 of record NZ_CP022363.1, on the reverse strand, counting down.
AGGACGCCGTAGAGCACCTTCTTGCGCTCGTGCAGGCGGTCGATGAAGCTGTCGTTGTCCTGGTAGGCGCCGACGACGCGCCCACGCAGGCGGCCGTTCTCGGTCAGCGGACCCGACAGGTCGGCCTCGCCGCGGTAGCGGTTCCAGGACCCGATCTGCCCCTCGGCGTAGCCCTGGAGGATCGGGGTCGGGCGCTTGCGGACCAGATTGACCGAGGCCGACGGCTCGCCGACACCGTTCAGAAGGCCGGTCGCGCCGCGCACCACCTCGATCCGGTCGAACACCGCCGTGTCGGAGATGGAATCGTCGAACCCATACACGGTGGAGCGCGGGATCCCGTTCACCTGATAATTCGTCACCGGGAAGCCGCGGGCGAAGACTTCGTCGCCGTCGCTGCCCAGCGCGCCGGTGTGCAACCGCGCCACGCCGACCGTCTGATCAAGGACGTCGCGGATCTCGTTCAGCCCCTGGTCGTCCATGCGCTGGCGGGTCATCACGCTGACCGACTGCGGCGTCTCGCGCGGCGTCAGGTTCAGCTTGGTGGCGCTGTCGGTCGAGCCGGTGGTGTAGGAGCCGGTGCCCTCGCTGCGGCCCGGATCGCGGGACAGCCCGCCCTGGACCGTCACCGGGTCGAGCACCGCCGCCCCCCCGGCCTGGGTCGGCAGCTTCTCCAGCGTCACCGTGTCGGGATCGACGAAGCGCGCGATCAGGCCGGTGCCGGCCAGCAGACGGATCAGCGCGTCCTGCGGCGCCAGCGTGCCCGTCACACCGGGCGAGGAAACGCCCTGCGCGATGTCGGAGGGATAGAGCACCTGGAAGCCGGTGGCCTGCCCGTAGGCGGCGAGCACCCCTGGCAGCGGGCCGGCGGCGATGGCGAAGCTGACGGTCCGGCCCTGCTGGGCCACTTGCACGGGCGCTTCCCCGGTCGTCATCGGCGCCGCCATGGCGCCGTGCAGCGCGGTCGATGCCAGCAGCATGCCCAACAAAGCCGGAGCCCAACCGGCCCGCACCTTGTTCCCCCACACCTTGTTCCCACGCGCCGTCTGCCCCCGCAGCAGGCGCCCCCCAACATCGATCATCACCGAGACCCCGTCATTTTGCGAATGATTTGCATTTTCGCGTATGCAAGTCACGACGTTGTCCGGCGGGAACCACCTCACCTTGATTTTCAAAAAATTTGATACGGACCGGCTAGATGGAACGGATGATGACCAGACCGGGAACGGGACGCAGCGTGCGCAAGGGAAGCGTGCGGAGGATGGCGTTCAGGGCGGCGTCCGGCCGGCCGATGTCCACGCTGCCGTCGAAGCGCAGGCCGGCGAGCGGGCGGTCCCACAGCACGATGCGGGCGGGGTGGTAGCGGTTGAGATCGGCGATCACGGCGTCGAGCGGCTGTCCCTGGAAGACCAGCCGGCCGTGCCGCCATGCGTTCTCCACCGCCACGCCCTGGCTCAGCAGCGGACCGGGACCGTCGGGGCCATAGGATCGGCTCTGTCCGGCGGCGATGGGAAGGGGAGGCTCCTTCCCGGTGGTCAGGCTGGCCGTTCCGGATTCCACCGCCACGACCACGGAGTCCAGGCAGCGGTGCACCACGAAGCTGGCGTCGGCGGTGGTGATCCGCCCGTCGGCGCAGGTGACGACGAAGGGACGCCCCGGGTCGGGGGCGGTGACGAAATGCGCCCGCCCCTCGGTCAAACGCACGCGCCGTTCTCCGGCGGTGAACGCGACGGCCACCGCGCTGTCGGCGTCCAAGGTGAGGACCGAGCCATCGTCCAGCGCCACCGTCCGCCGTTCTCCGATTCCGGTCCTCAGGTCGCCCGGCCAGCCGGTCAGGACGACCACCCCGCCCAACGCCGCGGCGCAGGCCGCCGCCCCGCCCGCGGCGCCGAACGCCAGGAACCGGCGCCGGGTCGGCGCGGCGCGGCGGGCCTTGCGCGGATCGGGCACGCGGTCCAGGTCGCCCCACAGTCCTGCGAGGCGGTCGTACTCGCGCCGATGAACCGGGTCCTGCGCCAGCCACGCCGAAAAGGCCCGGTGGTCCGCCGCGTCGGCGTTGCCCGATTCCATGCGCACGAACCACGCCAGGGCCGCATCCCGTGGGGCGCCCGATAAGTCCGGTTGGTCGCGGTTGCGCTCCATCATAGCGCGAGCCGGTCGCGGCAATGGGCCAGGGCCTTCATGACATGCTTCTCCACCATGCTGCGCGAGATGCCGAGGCGCGCGGCGATGTCGGAATGGCTCAGCCCGTCGAATTTGTGAAGCAGAAACACCTCGCGGCAGCGCGGCGGCAGTTCAGCCAGCGCGTGACTCAGCCGCTCCAGCCGCTGCTTGTGTTCCAAGGCGGTTTCGGCGTCCGGTTCGTCCAGCGGACGGTCGAGCCCCAGTTCCGCCGGGGCGAAGCGCCGCCCCCAGCGGGTTTCCGCGCGCATCCGGTCGAGCGCGATGTTGTCGGCCATGCGGTACAGGTAGGAGCGCGGGTTTTCGATCTCCGGCAGGGCGGTCAGGCTGCGCAGCCGCAGATAGGTGTCCTGCACGACATCCTCGGCCAGACAGAGCGACCCCAGACGCCGGGCCAGATGGCCGGTCATCTCTTCGTAGTGGTCGAGCAGCAGACCCAGCAGGGAAGTCCGGTCTCTTTCAGCCATGACAAGGACAACACCCGTTCCCAGAAGCTTGCGGCCTCTCATAACCACGAATGCGAATCATTCGCAATCAATAGATCGGCCGGGGAAAATTTCTTTTCTGGGGACGGGTGAGGGGATGGCGGGCGGCGATCGTCCTTATGTCAGGCGCTCTGTGCGCGATCGTCGGAGCGCTGTCCGGGGACCCGCCGCTGGCCGTTCTCCGGTTCGCCGGCCTCCCGAACATTCCGGTCGCGGCCAGCCGGGCACCGCTCCGGCCGGCGTGGGGATCAATTCCCCGCGAGAACCTCCAGACAGGCGGCCGGGGGCTCTGGAATGGCCTTGGGTTGGCGGGGCGCCGGCGCCTCCTTCGGGGGCTCGAACCAGCTCAGAAGCTCCTGGCCGCAGCCGTCGCCCGGCGGAATGGGGGCTTGCGGGACGCAGGCCGTCGATCCGGCCGGGCAGTTCATCCGCACATGGAAGTGGGAGTCGTGGCCGGCCCAGGGACGAACCGCGTTCAGCCAGGAGCGGTCGCCGTGCTCGCTCTGGCACAGCGCCAGCTTGATCGCCGGGTTCACGAACACCCGCGCGACCTTCGGGCTCGTCGCCGCCAGTTGCAGCAGGCGCGCCTGCCGGGGGCCGAACCGCTCCGGGAAGACGCGCTGCGCCTGCCGGTTCACCATGGTCGGGAAATCCGTCCGCTCCCGCGCCTCCCGCGGGAGGAGCGGCTGGTCGAGATCGAACCACACGTCCACGTCGAGGCCGATCTGGTGGCTGGCGTGCCCGCTTTCCATGCGGCCGCCATAGACCTTGGAGATGTCGCCGACGGCCAGCCGCCCGAGCCGCTCGGCCTGCGCCCGGCGGGCGAGGTTCTCGACGAAGGCGATGGTGTCGGGGTGGCCGTGGTTCCGGTTCCGCGACAGGTTGACCGCCTGATAGCCGAGGCCTTCGGGGGGCAGCGTCTGCGCGCCGCGGATGCAGCCGTTTGCGTAGCTGCCGATCGGCTGCGCCGAGGGTAACGGGATCGACGGCTGAAAGGCCACCGTGCTGGGATCCATCGGCAGGGTGCCGGAAGCCGGGGGTGCCGATCGGGGAACCGGATCGGCCGCCGTCGCGTCACCGGCGAACCAAACGCCGCAAAGGATCGTCAGCGCTGCGAAAGACCATCGTCGGGCCATGACCGGTCGGGAACCTCTCATCGTTGGCGTCCCCCGACAATAGCACGGGATCTGTGGCCTGGGCGTTGCATCGGGTGGGAGGTGGCCCCGCCGCGGCGTCCCGGATGCGAGGCGCCCGATTGAGTCCGTTCAGCCAGCCGGGCCGGAATTGGCGGACACCGGCGGCTCCCCGGACAGAAGGCCCTTGGCCAGGAGCTGAAGATACATCCGGACGGCCTCTTCCGGCAGATTGACGACACCGTTCTCATCGGTGTAGCGCAGGGCGAGATAGCCCCGCGTGGCGATCAGCATGTAGACCAGCGGCTCCAGCGCCTCGTCGCTGAGGTTGGCGATCTCGCCGTTCTTGCGGGCGTTGCGCAGAAAACGCATGTAGCCGCCGGTGATGTTGTGGAAATGCTGGCGGTGAGCCTTCGGCGCGAAGATTTCCGCCTCGTTCAGGATGCGCAGGAAATAGGGCATGCGCTTGAGGAAGGAGAAGAAGGCGCGGAACGACTGTTCTTCCTTCTCCAGAAAGGTCCTGGCGCCGCTGGCCTGCTGGCGGATGTGGGCCAGCATCTTGGCGCCCAGCACCGGAAGCAACTCGTCGAAGATTTCCTGCCGTGAGGAGAAGTAGTTGTAGAAGGTGCCCTGCGCCAGGTTCGCCCGCTGGGTGATCCGGGTGATCGAGGCGTCGATGTAGCCGTATTCCCCCACCACCTCGGCGGCGGCCTGGAACAGGGCGTCGCGGACCTCTTCCGACCGCTGCACCCGCGTCTTCTTTCCCGCCGTCCGACCCATCGCCGCCATCGCCTGCAATCTCCCTCTCCGTCCCGGATTTAGCCGTTCGCCACGTCTTTGACGAGAGAAACCGACCGGGGAAGCCGCCCGAACGCCTCCAGCACGTCGCCGATCGCCGCGTCGGGCAGGGCGCGGGCGAAGCGCCCGATCCGGTCGTAAGCGTCGGCGGGCACCCCGGTTTCGGCCCCGATGCGGCGGACCAGCGCGTTCACCGCCTCCCAGGGCAGGGCGAAATCATCGGTCGTCATGTCCTGGCGGCGGGTCAGCGCCGTGCCGTCCTCCAACACGACCTCGATGGCGCAGCACAGCCGCCGCACGCCCTCGTCGGGGACGAGAGCGACCCGCTCGACCAGGGCGTTGACCGCGCCGTCGTCGTAGCGGGTCATCGTCTCCATGGTCGGCACGCCGCGCAGCAGGGTCAGCGCGATGCAGAAGGGGATGCTCATCAGCGTGCCGGAGATGCTGGCGAAGGGTCCCTTCGAATCCATGCCGGCATAGCCGGTCTCGAACGGGTTCATGCGCACGGTCACCGACCGGACGGCCCGGCCCGCCACCTCACCGCGCAGGGCGAGCGCCGCGGTGACCGGCGTCTGGTTGAAGGCGCAGACCGGGTAGGGCTTGAAGGTGACGCGGTGGATCGACCAGTCGCGGCCCAGCCGCGCCGCCAGCTCCACAGGATCGCAGCCGGTGCGGGCGAAGGCCCGGACGAAGCCGGTGCGGCCCTCGAAGGCGTGGGGGGCCGAGACGGAGCCCGCCGCCGCCAGCCGCGCCGCCGTCAGGCCGTTCACCGCGGCGACGCCGACCTGATAGCGCCACTCGTCGGTGCCGTCGTCGAAGGATTGCAGGATGCCGCCGGTGAAGGACGCGGCGTTGGCGAGCGCCGCCGCGATGCGCTCCTCCGGCAGGCCGAGCAGATGCGCCGCTCCGGCGGCGGCGGCCAGCGTGCCGTAGAGCGGCGAGGCGCGCAGGCCGGCGGGCGTGGTCAGCGGCGAGAAGGCGTTCTCCAGAAGCCCGCCCGCCTCGTAGCCGGCGACCAGGGCCGGCAGCAGCCGTTCGACCGGGCCGTCCCCGGCCTCGACCAGCGCGGTCAGCAGCGGGATCAGCACGGCGCCGATGTGGGCGGCGCCGCAGGTGTCCTCCTGCGCCCGGCCATGGAACAGGGCGGAGCCGGCCAGCGCCGCTCCGGGAACGCTCGTCCTCCGTCCATCTCCCAGCATGGTGACGCCGTCGGATCGCTCGCCATGCAGAGCCAGCGCCGCCGCCCGCGCCACCGGGGCGTAGGGGGTGGCGTGGCCGCCGAGCGCGATGCCGTAGCCGTTCAGCAGGCAGACCCGCGCCTTCTCCACCACGTCGGGCGGCAGGTTGTCCAGGGTCAGGCCGGCGACGAAGCGGGCAATGGCCGCCGCCAAAGTGTCGGGAGCGGTCTGGTCGGGAGCGGTCAAGGGGTGTCCTCCGGATGGGCGGGGGCCAGTTCATCGCGCAGCACGCGCTTCAGCACCTTGCCGGACGGGTTGCGCGGCAGCGCCTCGCGGATCAGCAGGCGCTTGGGGACCTTGAAGCCGGCGAGATGACGGCGGCAGTGCCGATCCAGCGTCTCGGCGTCGAGGCTCTCGCCCTCCTTCAGCACCACGACCGCCGCCGGGACCTCGCCCCAGCGCTCATCGGGGACGGCGATGACGGCGACCTCGACGACCTGGGGCAGCAGGAAGACAACCCGTTCGATCTCCGAGGAGGCGATGTTCTCGCCGCCGCTGATGATCATGTCCTTCTTGCGGTCGGTCAGGAACAGGAAGCCGTCGGCGTCGAGATAGCCGACGTCGCCGGTGCGGAACCAGTCGCCGTAGAAGCTGCGCGCCGTCTTCTCCGGGTCCTTCCAATAGCCCTTGGTGATCTTCGGCCCGCGCAGGCAGATCTCGCCCACCTCGCCGGCCGGCAGGGAGGTGCCGGCGTCGTCGCGGATGTCGATCTCCACATGGGCGAGCGCCCGGCCCGTCGAGCCGATCTTCTCGATCTCCCGCCCGGCCTCCATCAGCGTGTCGCCCGAACAGCTTTCCGTCAGGCCGTAGCCGTCGATGTAGCGGGCGTTGGTGAACAGGCCGGAGAAGTCGCGGATGCGCTGCTCCGGCGTGCGCTCGCCACCGCCGATCGCCCATTTCAGGCTGGAGACGTCGTAGCGTCCGCGCTCCGGGTGGGACAGGATGCGCCCGACCATCACCGGGGCGAACCAGGCGCAGGTCAGTTGCTCGCGCTCGATGGCGGCGAGCGCCGCGTCCGGGTCGAAGTCGCGCAGCACGCAGATCGTGCCGCCCAGCCACAGCACGGCGAGCCCCGGCAGATCGAAGGCGCCGACATGGTACAGCGGCCCGACCGCGAGCAGCCGGTCCTCCGCCGTCAGCCCCAGCGCCGTCACATGGTCCATGCATTTCCAGTAGAAATTCTCGTAGGAATGCATGACCCCCTTGGGGTGGTCGGTGGTGCCCGAGGTGTACATCAGCCGGAACAGGTCCTGCGAGCCGCGCACCCGCATCGGCGGCACCGGCCCCTCCGTGCCGGCCAGAGCCCGTCCGTCCGCCTGGGCCGCCGCGTCGACCAGCACGGCGCGCGGGTCGTCCTTCACCGCCGCGGCCAGTTCGGTGTCGGCGAGAATCACCACGGCCCCGGCGTTGCCGGTGATGAAGGCGACCTCGGGGGCGGCCAGCCGGAAGTTGATCGGCAGGAACACCGCGCCGATGTGGCTGGCGGCGAAGGCGATCTCCAGGAAGGCGGCGCTGTTCTTCATCACCACCGCCACCACGTCGCCCTCGCGCACGCCGCGCCGGTGGAGGAAGGCGGCCATGCGCCCGATGCGGTCGAGGAAATCAGCGTAGCTGATGCGCTGGTCGCCGTAGACCAGCGCCAGCCGGTCCGGCGTGCGCAGCGCGTGGAACCGGATGAAGGCGCTCAGATTGACCACGGGTGTCCCCTCCCTCGGGATGTGCGGCCGGCTTATCCGCCGGCTTCGCTCAGTAGGATTTCGGCATGCCGAGATCGTGCATGGCGATGAAGTTCAGCACCATCTCTTCCGACACCGGGGCGAAGCGGAACAGCCTTGCGTCGCGCCACAGCCGCTCGACATGGTATTCCTTGGCGTAGCCCATGCCGCCCATCGCCTGCATGGACCGTTCGATGGCGTGGGACGCTGCCTGCGCCGCGATCAGCTTGGCGACGTTGGCCTCGCTGCCGTAGGGCAGGCCCGTGTCGCAGAGCGACGCCGCCTTCAGGTTCATCAGCCGGGCGCATTGCAGCTCGGCGTGGGCTTGGGCGAGCGGGAACTGGACGCCCTGGTAGGCGGCCACCGGGCGGTCGCCGAAGACCTTGCGGTCCTTGGCGTAGTCCACCGCCAGCCGGATGGCGAGGCTGCCGGCGCCGACCAGTCCGGCGGTGGTGACGATGCGCTCGGTGTTCAGCACGTCGAGAAGCTGGTGCCAGCCGCCGTCGAGCGTGCCGATCAGTTCGTCCGGCTCGATCCGCACATCGTCGAAATAGACGGTGCTGGAGGCCAGCGTGTTGGTGCCCACCTTCTCGATCGGCTGGTGGCTGAGCCCCTCGCGGTCCACGTCGATCAGGAACAGGCTGATGCCGGCGGTGCGGCGCCCCGCCTCCTCCAGCCGGGTGGTGCGGGCGACCACCAGCATCTTCTGCGCGTCGGGAACGCCGGTGATCCAGATCTTCTGGCCCTTCAGCCGCCAGCCCTGGCCGTCGGCGTGTGCGAAGGTCCGGATCTCCAGGCTGTTGGAACCGGCGTTCGGCTCGGTCAGCGCCATGCAGAAGTTCAGCTTGCCCTGGATCAGGGCGGGCAGCATGGCGTCCTTCTGCGCGTCGGTGCCGAACTTCGCCAGCGCCACGCCGCCGAAGATCGGGTTGATCATGAAGAGCTGCGCCAGCGTCGCGCCGCCGCCCGCCGCCGACAACGCCTCCACCACCAGCGCCATGTCGAGCATGCCGAGGCCCGAGCCGCCATACTCCTCCGGCAGGGAGACGCCGCCGAGACCAGCCTCGCAGATGGCGGTCCAGGCCTCGGTCGGAAAGCTCTTCTTCGCGTCCTGCTCGCGCCAGTAGTCGAGGCCGAATTCGGTGCCGACGCGCGAGGCCGTCTCGATCATCAGGCGCTGTTCTTCGGAAAGCTGGAAGTCCATGGGGGAATCGTTCCTTCGGTCAGGCGGCGCGAAGCAGGCGCAACGGCCGCTCCAGCCCGGCGATGATGCGGTTGAGGAAGGCCAGGGCGGTCACCCCGTCGAACAGCCGGTGGTCCGCCGACAGGACGAGGCCGAGTTCGCGCCGCAGCACCGGCGCGCCCGCCGCGTCGGGGCGGAAGACCGGGCGGACGCTGCCGACGCCGAGGATGCTCGACTGGCCGGGGTTGATGATCGAGGTCATGTAGGTGACGTTGTGCATGCCGGCGTTCGACACGGTGACGGCGCCGCCCTGGAAATCCTCCTCGGTCAGGCGGCCATCGCGGGCGCGGCGGGTCAGCGACGCGGCCTCCGCCGCCAGCCGGTCGAGCGGCAGGGCCGCCGCCCCGCGCAGCACCGGGGCGACCAGCCCGCGCGGCGTGTCCACCGCCATGCCGATGTCGCCCCGGCCAAGGGCGAGGATCGTGCCGCCATCGGCGTCATCCCACACCCGGTCCATCTCCGGCATGGCGGCGAGCGCCCGTCCGACCGCGGCCAGCACAAGATGGGTCATCGAAATCCGCGGGAGCCCGGATTCGGTGTCGGCGTTCAGCCGGTCGCGCAGGGCGGCCAATTCGGTCACCTCGGCCTCGGCGGCGAGGTAGAAGTGCGGCACGTCGCGCTTGGCGGCGGTCAGGCGGCGGGCGATGGTCGCCTGCAGGGTGGTGGGCTTCGACCGCTCACCGGCGGAAGTCTCGATCTTCGGCGGCGGAGGCGCTGGTTGAGGCGCCGGCCGCGTTTGCGCCGCCGCCTCGACGTCGGCCACCTTGATGCGGCCACGCGGGCCGCTTCCGGCCACCGTCGCGAGATCGATGCCGAGCCCCTCGGCGCGTCGGCGGGCGAGCGGTGTCGACAGGATGCGCTCCCCGTTGGCGCGGACCGGGGCGGGCAGGGGGCGTGCGTTGGCGGCAACGGGTGCCGGGGCGGCCTTCGCGGCGGGCGCCTCCGCCGGTTGCGGAGCGCGGGCAGCCCCCGCGCCATCGGCGGACCAACGGGCGATCGGGGTGCCGACGGCCACCGTCTCGCCGGCCGGGATGGTCGTCTCGATCAGCACGCCGTCGCTGTCGGCCTCGACCTCCGAGGCGATCTTGTCGGTTTCGACGACGAGCAGCACGTCGCCGCTGCGGAAGGGCTGGCCGGGCGACACCCGCCATTCGGCGAGCACCCCTTCGGTCATCGTCAGCCCCAGCTTGGGCATCACCAGTTCGCGGACCATGGTCATTGCCCCGTGAAGGCGGCCTTGCGCTTCTCCAGGAAGGCGCGGCAGCCCTCGTGCGCGTCCCGGCTGTCGAGCACCAGCCCGATCATCGCCTGCTCGTAGGCCAGCGAGGCGCCGAGCGGCATCTCCGCGCCGTGGCGCAGCGTGCGCTTGGTCAGCTTCAGGATCAGCGGCGACTTGGCGGCGATCTTCTGGGCGGTCGCCATCGCCTCGGCCAGCAGATCGGCCTTGGGCACGGCGCGGTTGACCAGCCCCCAGGCGACGGCCTCCGCGGCGGTGAACTGGTCGCCGGTGAAGACCAGCTCGCGCGCCCGGCAGGCCGGGATCTGGCGCAGGATGCGCTGGGTGCCGCCGGCGCCGGGGAACAGGCCGAGGTTGATCTCCGGCAGGCCGAACTTCGCGCTGTCGGCGGCGATGCGGATGTCGAGCGACAGCACCAGCTCGGTCCCGCCGCCGAGCGCCCAGCCGTTGACGGCGGCGATGGTCGGCTTGTCGCAGGTCTCGAACCGGCGGAACACCCGGTGCACGACCTCCGCGAAGTCGAGATAGTGGGCGAGGCCCTGGCGGCTGTCGAGGTCGGCGATGTCGCCGCCGGCCACGAAGGCGCGCTCGCCGGCCCCGGTGACGACGATGACGTGCACGCCGTCGTCGGCCTCCAACTCGCTTAGAGCCCGTTCCAGCTCCAGCAGGGTCGGCACGTCGAGCGCGTTGAGCGTCGCCGGGCGGTTGATGGTGATCAGGCCCACGGCGCCGTCGCGGCTGGTGAGGATGGGGCGTTCGTCCGTCATGATGCTGGTCCTCCCGTGGGGCGGTTTCAGGCGAGCGTGCTCTTGACCGCCGCGACGATCCGGTCGGCGTCGGGCAGATAGGCCGCTTCGAGGGTCTTGGCGAAGGCGATGGGCATGAAGGGCGCGCCGACCCGCAGCACCGGGGCGTCGAGGTCGTCGAAGGCGTCCGATGCGATGCGCGCGGCGATCTCCGCCCCGACGCCGAAGGCCTGCACCGCCTCGTGCGCGATGACCACCCGGTGGGTCTTGGCGACGGAGGCGAAGACGGCCTCCTCGTCCCAGGGCTGAATCCAGCGCAGATCGACGATCTCGGCCTCGATGCCCTCGGCGGCCAGCCGGTCGGCAGCGGCGCGGGCGGCGTAGAGGGTGGCGCCGTAGGTGACGATGGTGGCGTCGCGGCCCGCCCGGTCGATGCGCGCCTTGCCGACCTCGCGGGGGGCGTTCACGTCGATGTCGCCCTGGAGCGCGTAGAGCGCCTTGTTCTCGACGACGACGACCGGGTCCGGCGCCTCGATGGCGGCGCGCAGCAGGCTGTAGGCGTCGGCGACGGTGGCCGGGCAGACGACGCGCAGGCCGGGGATATGGGCGAACCACGCCTCCAGGCACTGCGAATGCTGCGGCCCGGCGTTCAGACCGCCGCCGTGCGGCGTGCGCAGCACCATCGGCACGCTGCATTGCCCGCCGAACATGAAGCGCGCCTTGGCGGCCTGGTTGACCACGGCGTCCATCGCCAGGGTCACGAAATCCATGAACATGATCTCGACCACCGGCTTCATGCCGGTCAGCGCGGCTCCGACGGCGGCGCCGACCAGGGAGGCCTCGGAGATCGGCGTGTCGCGCACCCGCTCCGGCCCGTGGGCGTCGAGCAGGCCGCGGGTCGCCTTGAACGGCCCTCCGGCGGCGGCCACGTCCTCGCCCATCAGCATCACGGCGGGGTCGGCGGCCATCGCGTCGTTCAGGGCCTGGGCGACGGCGTTCACATAGCGCAAAGGCTTCGGCATCGGAGGTCAGGCCCCGGCGGTGAGGGTGGCGGTCGGCGTGTAGACGTCGCGGAAGGCGGCGTCCACGTCGGGCAGGGCGTCGGCGCGGGCGGCCTCCAGCGCCTCCCGGATCGCGGCGTCCACCGCATCGACCAGGGCGGCCAGCGCCGATTCCTCGACCCCGGCGGCGAGCAGCGCCTCGGCGGAGCGGCGCAGCGGGTCGTTCTGGGGCAGGCCGGCGATCTCGTCGGCGTTGCGGTAGCGCTGCGGGTCGCCCTCGAAATGGCCGTGCCAGCGGGTGGTCAGGCATTCCAGGATGCGCGGGCCGCCGCCGCGGGCGGCCTCCACCACATCCGCGGCGGCTTCGGCCACCGCGGCCACGTCGTTGCCGTCCACCTTCCGGTGCGGCACGCCGAAGGCGGCGCCCAGCTTGTCCAGCGTCGCGGCGAACTGGGTGGAGGTCGGCGAGAATTCCGACCAGCCGTTGTTCTCGCAGACGAAGACCATCGGCAGCTTCCACAGCGCCGCCATGTTCAGGCATTCGTGCAGCGCGCCCTCGGCCATGGCGCCGTCGCCGAAGAAGGCGACCGCCACGCCGCCGGTGCGCCGCGTCTGGTGGGCGAGCGCGCTCCCGGTGGCGAGCGGCAGCCCGGCGCCGACGATACCGTTGGCCCCCAGCACGCCCAGCGACAGGTCCGCGACGTGCATCGAGCCGCCGCGCCCGCCGCAGATGCCGCCGGCCCGCCCCATGATCTCCTTGAAGAAGAGGTCGAGCTTCACGCCGCGCGCCAGCACATGGCCGTGGCCGCGGTGGGTGGTGGCGAAGCTGTCCTGCGGCCCCAGCGCGCCGACCACCCCGGCGGCGACGGCCTCCTGCCCGACGCTGAGATGGATGAAGCCGGGAATCTCGCCGTCGGCGAACAGCCGGGACAGGGTGGTCTCGGTCGCCCGGATCGTCTGCATGGTGCGGTGGAGCGCCAGCCGCCGGTCGGTTGGGATCGTGGGGGCCGGGATCGCAGCGGCCGGGGCCGGTGGAGTGGGGTCTGCCTGTGCGGCGGATGACGGCATGGATGCCTCCCTTCGCGTTTCTTCCGCGCCCCGCCGGTGCGTGGGACAGCGCGGTGCGGAGTCGATGCTCCGTTGGTCGACCAAACAATGAATGATGATTCATGTTTCAGTCAAGCAGTCTGTTTGCTCCCACCCCGGCCCCCTGCTGCTGGGCGGAACCATCGTAAGTTCCCTCTCCCCTCTGGGGAGAGGGTTAGGGTGACGGCCAAATGGGGGCGAACTGGAAATGGGCGTTTCCAATCGGTCTCTTGGAGGGGAGGGCTTGTGAAGGCCAATGGCGATGGCCCGGTGGGGAGGGTGTGGGGTGGGGGCTCCCGCCTTGCCCCTCCCTCAAATATGCCGTTGCGCTGACAGTTTGCCCGCGTTACATTCTCAATGAAAAATGACTCATGGTTCATTCAAAAGGCGAGGCAGCACGCTCCGCCGCATAAGGGAGGAAAAAAGCGCCATGCACCGTCGTTCCGTCATCCGCCTGCTCGGGGCCGCCGTCACGCTGACCTCGGCGCTCGCCCTGTCCGCCGGGTCCGCCGCCGCGCAGGACACCATCAAGATCGGCATGACCTCGGCCCTGACCGGCCCCTACAACGAGTATGGCGAGGGCGGGCGGCGCGGCGTCGAACTCGCCATCGAGAAGTGGAACGCCAAGGGCGGCATCAACGGCAAGAAGGTCGAGCTGGCGATGCTGCTCGACGACCAGCTGGTGCCCGACCGCGCGGTGCAGAACATGCGGCGGCTGCTCGACAACAAGGAGCTGGTCGCCATCATCGGCCCGGCGGGCAGCGGCCCGACGCTGGCGGTGATCGAGATGGCCGCCGCGGACGGACGCCCCTACATGAACCCGGTGGCGCAGACCCCGACCGTCACTTACCCGGACGGTGGCAAGCCGCGCCCGAACGTCTTCTCCTTCGCGCTCCAGAACGACGTCGAATCGACGGTGCTCGGCCGCTACGTCGCCCGGCAGTTCAAGAAGCCGGGGCTGGTGCACGAGAGCACGGCCTACGGCGTGTCCGGCGCCGACATGATCGCCAAGGAGCTGAAGGCGGCGGGCGGCGCCGTCGTGGCGACGGAAACCTACAACCAGCGCGCCCAGGACGTAACGGCGCAGGTCGCCCGCCTCCAGCGGGCCGGGGCCGACGTGGTGGTCTGCGTCGGGCTGGGCGCCGATCTGGCGGTGATCCGCCGCACCATGGCGCGGCTGAACTTCAACGTGCCGCTGGTCGCCTCCAACGGCGCCCTGTCGATCCCCTACCAGGAGGCCGCCGGAGAACTGGTGACCGGCACGCGCGGCTCGATGGTCTACGTCTTCGGCGAGGAGACGCTGAACCCGGCGGCGCAGGGCTTCGCCGACGCCTACAAGGCCAAGTACGGCACCGACCGCTGGTGGGGCAACGACCCGCAGCGCCCGCAGATCTTCATGTCGCTGTCGGTCAGCAACGCCTACGACGCCGCCGACGTGCTGTTCGAGGGCATCAAGCGCGCCAACTCCACCGATCCCAAGGCCATCGCCACCGCCATCGAGGGCATCCAGGGCCTGCGCGGGGTGAACGCGACCTATTCCTTCTCCGCCACCAAGCACCACGCCATCGCGCCGGAGGACGTGGCGATCTTCGAGTATGCCAAGACCGGCGACAGGATCGGGCTGACGATCGTCAAGAACTGACGGGGTTCCCCTCTCTTCCTTTCGTCCCCAGAGCGATCCCCCCTCTCCCCTCTAGGGAGAGGGTCGGGGTGAGGGGGATGTCGGGGGGACGGAAAGCGCAGGCGATGCGGGGCCCCCTCACCCTAACCCTCTCCCCAGAGGGGAGAGGGGACTCAAAAGCGGGTGCTGCGACGGGCGGAGAGGGACAACAAGGACGACGCCATGCATTTCGTGCTGCAACTCATCTTCGCCGGCGTCTGCGTCGGCGCGGTCTACGCGCTCATCGCCATGGGGCTGTCGCTGACCTTCTGGACCACGCGCACGCTGAACTTCGGCCAGGGCTCGCTGCTGATGACCGCCTCGGTGGCGACGGTGGCGATGCTGGGGGCCGGGATGCCCGCGGCCCTCGCCGTGCCGCTGGGCATCCTGCTGGCCGGCGGGCTGATGGTGGTGGCGGAGCGCATCGCCATCCGCCCGCTGCTGAAGTCCGGCGACAGCATGGGCTGGGTGGTCTCCACGCTGGGGCTCGGCATCTTCCTCCAGGGCTTCGTCTCCACCGTCTTCGGGTCGCAGGCCATCGCCTTCCCGTCGCTGGTCTTCGACAGCCTGGATTCGGTGGACGTCGCCGGGGTCCAGGTGTCGTCGCAGTATCTCGCCGTGCTCGGCCTGTCGCTCACCCTGATGGTGGCGATGGAGCTGTTCCTGCGCCGCTCCGCCTGGGGCCGCGCGGTGCGGGCGGTGTCGCACGACGCCGACGCGGCGGCGCTGGCCGGCATCCCGGTGCGCCGGGTGATCGTGCTGTCCTTCGTCGCCAGCGGCGTGCTGGCCGGCATCGCCGGGGTGATGGTGGCGCAGATCACCGGCACCGTCGATCCCAGCTTCGGCTTCAACCTGATGGTGCTGGGCTTCGTCGCCGCGGTCTTCGGCGGCATGGGCAACACCGCGGGCGCCCTGGTCGGCGGCATCGCTCTCGGCGTCATCGAGAAGCTGGTCGGCGGCTACGTCTCCACCGCCGCCGAACACGGCATGGCCTTCGCCATCCTGATGGTGATCCTCGCCATCCGCCCGCAGGGCCTGTTCGGCCGCAAGGAATTCACGAAGGTGTAAGGGCCAGCGATGCGGAATCTCCTCTCCTTCCTCACCCGGACCCCGGTGGTCGCGGCCCTGCTGCTGGCGCTTGGCGTCGCGGCGGAGTTCGTCAGCGGCGCCACCGTGCAGATCTGGTCCTTCCTCCTCGTCAACGTCCTGCTGGCCCAGAGCATCAACCTGCTGACCGGCGTCGCCGGGCAGATCTCGCTGAGCCACGCCGGCTTTCTCGGCATCGGCGCCTACGGCTCCGCCCTGCTGATGAAGAACTTCGGGCTTCCGCTGCCGCTGACCCTGCTGGCGGGAGCGGCGATGGGGGCGTTGAGCGGCTGGCTGCTGTCCTTCGCCGCCGGGCGTGTGCGCGAGTTCTACCTCGCCATGATGACGCTCGGCTTCGGGATGATCTTCTACGAGGTGGTGCGCGAGTGGACCTCGGTCACCGGCGGCATGATGGGGTTGAGCGGCGTGCCGTCGCCCGGCCTGCGCACGCTGACCCTGTTCGGCTGGTCCGTCGGCCCGACCGCCTATTTCCAGATCATGCTGGCGGTGGTGGCGGGGGTGGTCTGGCTGCTGCGGAACTTCGTCACCAGCCCCTTCGGGCGGGCCTTCTTCGCCATCCACGTCAGCGAAGTGGCGGCCGGCAGCATCGGCGTGCCGCGCGCCCGCACCAAGCGGAACGCCTACATGCTCAGCGCCGCGCTGGCCGGTCTGGCGGGGGGCTTCTACGCCCACCTCGTCGGCTATCTCGGGCCGGAGACCTTCGGGCTGCACCGCTCGGTGGAGGTGCTGGTGATGGCGGTGGTCGGCGGGCTGGGCACGCTGGCCGGGCCGGTGCTGGGCGCCGTCGTCTTCACCTATCTGCCGGAGAAGCTCCAGATTTTCGCCGAGTACCAGTTCATGGTCTACGGCCTGATCCTGCTGCTGTCCTTCGTCCTGCTGCCGCGCGGTCTGGCCGGCCTGCTGCTGCCGCGCCCGCGCTTCGCCAAGGACGTGGCGCCGCTGCCGGTTCCGCCGCCCGATCCTCCGGCGGCGTCGGGAAGCGGGCCGCTGCTGAGCGCGGAGGGGGTGTCCATCAGCTTCCTCGGGCTGCGGGCGCTCGACAACGCCTCGGTCACCGTGGGGGCGGGGGAGATCCTCGGCCTCGTCGGGCCGAACGGCTCGGGCAAGAGCACGCTGGTCAACATCATCAGCGGCATCTACCGGCCGGGCGACGGGCGCGTGACCTTCGACGGCGCCGCCATCACCGGTCTGCCCGACCACGCGGTGGCCCGGCGGGGCGCGTTGCGCACCTTCCAGGACCCGCGGCTCGTCCCGGCCTTCACGGTGCGCGAGAACGTGCTGCTCGGCGGGCACCGGCTCTACCGGCAGAACCCGCTGGCGGCGGCGCTGAACCTGCCGGGCACCCTGCGCGAGGACGCCGCCATGCTGGGCCGCGCCGACGCCATCATCGCCATGGCCGGCCTGTCGCATCTGGCCGACACGCCGGTGCGCGACCTGCCCTACGGCGACCAGCGGATGACCGAGCTGTCGCGCGTCATCCTCGCCGATCCGCGCCTCGTCATGCTCGACGAGCCGGCGGCGGGCCTGTCGGAGGTCGAACTGCAACGGCTGGGCGGTCTGGTCCGCCATCTGAAGGAACGGGGTGTCGGCGTGATCCTGATCGAGCATCACATGGATTTCCTCAACGAGCTGGTCGACCGCGTGGTCGTGCTGGACAGCGGGCGGGTCATCTACCAGGGCGGCATGGCCGGCATGTACCGCGACCCGGCGGTGGTCGCCGCCTATCTCGGCACCGAAACCCATCCGGGGGAGGCCGTTCATGCCTGACACCACAGGTCTCGAAATCCACGGGCTGGAGGTCCGTTACGGGCCGGTGGAGGCGGTGCGCGGCGTCTCGCTGCGCGCGGAGCCGGGGACCATCACCGCCATCCTGGGCGCCAACGGGGCCGGCAAATCCTCGCTGATGAAGGCGGTGTCCGGCCTTGTCCCGGCGACGGCGGGGCGCATCACGCTGGACGGCGACGACATCACGCGGCTTCCCCCGCACGAGCGGGCGCGCCGCGGCCTGTCGCACGCGCTGGAGGGGCGGCGGCTGTTCCACCGCATGACGGTGGAGGAGAACCTGAAGGTCGCCTGGGACTTCCGCAACCGGGGCGGCAACTTCCGCGCGGTGGCCGACCGCGTGTACGAGCAGTTCCCGATGCTGGCGCCGCGGCGGCAGACCCCGGCGGGGATGCTGTCGGGCGGGCAGCAGCAGATGGTCATCCTGTCGGCGGCGCTGATCCACGAGCCGCGCTACCTGCTGCTCGACGAGCCGTCGCTCGGGCTGGCCCCGGTGATCGTGCAGCAGATTTTCGGCTTCATCGAGTCCGTCTGCCGCGAGCGCGGCACCACCATCCTGCTGTGCGAGCAGGTGGCGGCCATCGCCCTGCGCGTCGCCCATTCCGGCTGCGTGCTGCGGCGCGGGCAAGTGGTGCGCGGCGGCCCGGCGGCGGAGCTGGCCGCCGACCCGGCGCTTTCGGCCGCCTATCTGGGTGGGTGAGTGGTTGCTGCGCTTGCCCCCACCCCGGCCCTCCCCCGCTGGGCGGGGGAGGGTGCCTTTTGCGAAGCGGCGGCAGTCCCCTCCCCCGCCCAGCGGGGGAGGGTTAGGGTGGGGGCAAGTATCCCCAATCAACGACGGGAGGAAACCACCATGCAGTCGGGTGTCTACGAGTTCCTGGCGCAGGATCGCATCATCTACGGCCGCCCGGCGGCGGAGGCGGTGGCGGAAACCGTCGCCAAGCTGGGCAGCCGGCGCCCGCTGATCGTGGCGAGCCGGACGCTGAGCCGCGGGACCGGCGTCGTCGCCGCCATCCGCGACGCGCTGGGCGCGGGGTGCGCCGGTGTCTTCGACTCCTGCGTCGAGCATGTGCCGCGCGCCTCCGTCCTGGCGCTGGTCGAGGAGGTGCGGCGGCTGGAGCCGGACCTGATCGTCACCGTCGGCGGCGGCACCCCCATGGACACGGTGAAGGTCGCCCTGGTCGCCTTGGCCGAGGGCATCACCGACACCGCCGGATTCGACGCCGTGCGCATCCGGGTCGCCGAGGATGGAACCCGCATCGTCCCGCCGGTGAAGGACCCGCCGCTGCGCCAGATCATCGTGCCGACCACCCTGTCGGGGGCGGAGTTCTCCAACCTGGGCGGCGCCACCGACCCCGACCGACGGGTCAAGGATCTCTACACCGGGCGGTGCATCGGCGGGCAGGTGGTCATCCTCGACCCCGCCGTGACCGTCCACACGCCGGAGCGGCTGTGGCTGTCCACCGGCATCCGCGCCGTCGACCACGCGGTGGAGACAATCTGCTCCCGCAAGCCCCAGCCCTTCACCGACGCGACCTGCCTGCACGGGCTGGCGATGCTGGCGCGCTCCCTTCCCGCCAACCGGGAGAGGCCGGACGATCTCGACGCGCGGCTGGACAGCCAGCTCGGCGTCTGGCTGGCCTCGACCGGGCTGGGCCGGGTGGAGTGGGGGGCCAGCCACGGCATCGGCCACCAGCTCGGCGCCGTCGCCAACGTGCCGCACGGCCATTGCTCCTGCGTCATGCTGCCCAGCGTGCTGCGCTGGAACCACCCGGTGAACGCCGACCGCCAACGGCTGGTGGCGCGGGCGCTGGGGCGGGAGGACGGCGACGCGGCGGCGGCGGTCGCCGATCTGGTGCGCGCCCTGGGGCAGCCCGACAGCCTGCGGGCGGTCGGCGTGACGCGCGACCATTTCGCCGCCATCGCCGCCGGGGCCATGCAGAACATGATGGTCCGCAGCAACCCGCGGCCGATCACCGGGGAGGACGACGTCCGGGCAATTCTCGAACTGGCCTGGTGACCGGCACGCGCCCTCACTCTGCGGCACCACTCTGCGGCACCACTCTGCGGCCCGAACGGCCCCGCCCCTCCCGGCGGGGCCGTTTTGCGTTCGGGATGTGGAGGGGAGAAGCCGTGCAAAATGACTATGGGGGTATGCATTCCAAACAATGCAAAGGTCAGACAATTCGTTTGACCAACAATATTTGCGCACCCATAATCTTCATAGAAAATAGAATTCTCAATAGAGAACGGAGAGCGCGCCATGCTCACCGACGACCAGGACCGGGAGTCCTTCACCCTTTCGACGACCTTCAACGCCGGCAAGCCGGTCGGCGCGGTGGTCAGCGCCTTCGCGATCCTGCGTCATCTGGCGGCGCAGGACGGGGCGGTGTCGAGCGCGCAGGTCGCCCGCGCGCTCGGCCTCAACCCGAGCACCTGCTTCAACATCCTGAAGACCCTGGCCGCCGAGCGGGTGGTCCAGTTCGAGGAGGTCGGCAAGGCCTACCGGCTGGGCGCCGGGCTGCTGGAGCTGGCGGGCAGCGCGCTCGATCAGGTCGGCTACACCCGTTTGCTCCATCCGGAGCTGGAACGGCTGGCCGCCGCGTGGCAGACGCCGATGACGGCGTGGCTGCGGGTCAGCGACCACCGCGTCATGCTGGTGGATCAGG
Organism: Azospirillum sp. TSH58; assembly: GCF_003119115.1. Taxonomy (NCBI): domain Bacteria; kingdom Pseudomonadati; phylum Pseudomonadota; class Alphaproteobacteria; order Rhodospirillales; family Azospirillaceae; genus Azospirillum; species Azospirillum sp. TSH58. The sequence goes on along the minus strand of NZ_CP022363.1, from coordinate 347,222 downwards.
CGGTGTCCAGCTCGGCCATCCAGATCCACATGCGGATCGGCCACCGGTTGCCGCTGCTGGTCGGGGCGCTGGGGCGCTGCATGGCGGCGCACGCCGGCCTGCTGGTGGAGGAGATGCGCCGCCAGTACGCCGCCATCCGCCAGGACAACCCGTCGCCCTTCGAGCAATTCCTGGCCGAGGTGGAGGAGGCGCGGGCCGCCGGCTACGCGGTGGACCGCGACGGCTTCACGCGCGGCGTGACGACGGTGTCCAGCCCGATCCTCGACGCCGAGGGCCGGCCCTTCCTGGCGCTGTCGGCGGTCGGGCTGACCGCGCAGTTCTCCGACGAGCGGGCCGCGGCCATGGCCGCCGACCTGCGCGACACGACGCGGCGCCTCGGACGGCTGCTCGCTGGGCCGGGCCGGGCCGCCGCTCCCCTTTCCCCACGGGAGACCACGCGATGACCCCAGTGATCTCCGGCGCCGCCGACACCGCCGTCGGACGGCTGGAGGGCAGCGGCTGCATGGCGCTCCACGCCGAAGCGGCGTCCGCCGCCCTGGCCGACGCCGGCCTGCGGACGGACGAGGTGGACGGCGTGCTCTGCGCCTATTCGCTGGCCGAGCCGCATCTGATGCTGTCGTCGGTCTTCAACGAGTATTTCGGCATGGCGCCCTCCTACAGCGCCGCCGTCCAGGCCGGCGGGGCGACCGCCTGCGCGCTGGTGATGCAGGCGGCGGCGCTGGTGCGGGCGGGGATCTGCCGCAACGTGTTGGCGGTCTGCGCCGACAACCGCCTGACCGGCCTGGGGCGCAGCGGCGCCGTCGCCGCGCTGGCCGAGGTCGGGCACCCGCAGTTCGAGCGCCCCTACGGCATGTCGATCCCCGCGGCCTACGCGCTGGTCGCCCGGCGCTGCATGTTCGAGCGCGGCGTCACGGCGGAGCATCTCGCCGCCATCTCCGTCACCCAGCGCGGCCACGCGCGCCGCCACCCCAACGCCCAGGCCCGCGACCCGCTGACCATGGAGCAGGCGCTGTCCGCCCGCATGATCGCCGACCCGCTGCGGCTGTTCGACTGCTGCCTCGTCTCGGACGGCGGGGCCGCCCTGGTGATCAGCGCCGCCGACGCGGCGGCCGACCGCAGCGACCGCGCGGTGTCGATCCTCGGCCACGGCCAGATGAACACGCACGAGCACGCTTTCGCCATGCCCTCGCTGACCGATTTCGGCTGCCGGCAATCGGCGGCCCAGGCCTTCGCCATGGCCGGGCTGACCCCGGCGGACATCGACGTGGCCGAGATCTACGACAGCTTCACCATCACCCTGCTGGCCGAGCTGGAATCCATCGGCTTCTTCCCGAAGGGGGAGGCCGGTCCGGCGATCCTCGACGGCGCGCTGGAACTGGACGGCGTCCTGCCCTGCAACACCCACGGCGGGTTGCTGTCCTACGGTCATTCGGGGGCGGCGGGCGGCATGTTCCACATCGTCGAGGCGGTGCGGCAATTGCGCGGCGAGGCCGAAGCCCGGCAGGTGGCCGGGGCGGAGACCGCCTTCGTCCACGGCGACGGCGGCATCCTGTCGGCCCACTGCTCGCTGATCCTGGGGAGGGCCTGACGATGACCGCGACCGATCTCAAACCCGCCCCGCTGATCACCGCCGACACCCGCGCCTTCTGGGACGCCTGCGCGGAGGGGGTGCTGACCTATCAGCGCTGCGCCGCCTGCGGGCATGTGCAGTTCCCGCCGCGGCCCTTCTGCACCGCCTGCCGGGCCGATGGGCCGGTGGCCGAGCGGTCCAACGGGCTCGGCACCATCCACAGCTTCACCATCGTCCACCGGGCGCCGACCCCGGCCTTCAAGGCGGACGTGCCCTACGCGCTGGCGCTGGTCGATTTCGACGAGGGCTTCCGCCTGATGGTCAATCTGCGCGGCTGCCCGCCGTCGGACGCCCGCATCGGCCTGCGCGTCCGCGTCCTGTTCGAGCCGCTGGCCGGCGGCGGCGCGCTGCCGCAGGTCCGGCCCCTGGTGGAGTGAACCCAACCCTTCGGGAGGGACCATCCATGCATCTGTTCGACACGCTCCGGGAGGGCGCCGCCTTCGGCGCCCAGGAGCTGCACCTGTCCGACGCCCTGATGGAGCGCTGGACCAGCCTCTACCCCGACGACCCTCCGGACGGGCGGATGCCCGCCGGGATGATCGCGGTGGCCAGCATGAGGGCCTATTCCAGCCTCGTCGTGCCGCGCCCGCCGGGCAACATCCACGGCTCCCAGCGTTACGAGATGCTGCGCCGCCCGGTGGTCGGGGAGCGGCTGACCACCCGCATCGCCTGCGCCGGAAAGGAGCTGAAGCGCGACCGCCGCTGGGTCCATTTCGACACCGAGACGGTGGGGGAGGACGGCACCCCCTGCTTCCGCGGCCGCATGACCATCCTGTGGGCGGCCTGACCATGGCGGACGGGACGACCCCCATCGACCGCCTGACCCCGGTCACCAAGCGGATCGACCGCGCGGCGATCCGGCTCTACGCCGAGCTGACCGACGACTTCAACCCGATCCACGTCGATCCCGATTTCGCGGCGGCGACGCCGATGAAGGGCATCATCGCCCACGGCCTGCTGTCGGTGAACCTGCTCTGGCAGTCGGTCCGCCGCAGCCTGGGCGAGGCGGCGGTGTCCGACGCGACGCTCGACATCCGCTTCCTGCGCCCGGTGCGCGAGGACGACGTGGTGACCGCGGGCGGCCAGCGCCGCGCCGAGGGGGACGGCTACGACGTCTGGATCGACAACCAGCATGGCGAGACGGTGATCGCCGGACGCATCCTGCACGGGGCGGGGAGGGCGCCGTCATGACCGGCACGCTTCTCGTCCGCGACGACGGCGACCTGCGGCGCATCACCCTGAACCGGCCCGAGAAGATCAACGCGCTCGACACCGCGACCTTGCGGGCGCTGGCCGAGGCCGTGGACGGCGCGCCCGCCGCCGGGGCGGCGCTGGTGGCGATCGACGGCGCCGGGCCACGCGGCTTCTGCGCCGGCGGCGACGTGGCCGAGATGGCCCGCGGCGCCGAGGCCTTCGCCGCCCAGGAAGAGGCGCTGCGGGCCGCGATGCAGGCGCTGCACGGCTCGGCGGTGCCGGTGATCAGCGTGGTCCATGGCCGGACGATGGGCGCCGGCTGCATCGTGGCGTGCCTCAGCGACCTCGTGCTGGGCGCCGAGGACGTACAGTTCGGCTTTCCGGAGATGCGCTTCGGCCTTTATCCGGCCTTCGTCCACGCCGCCCTGACGGAACGGCTGCCGGCGGCGCTGGCCTTTCAGATCCTGGTGGGGGGCCGGATGATGGACGCGGCGGCGGCCTACGGCTTGGGCTTCCTGACCGAGATCCTGCCCGCCGACGGCTTCGCCGACGCGGCGGAGGCGCGCATCTCCTACTACCGCGACCGGCTGGACGCCCTGGCGGCGGGCCGGCGCATCCTGCGGATGGAGAACCGCCCGTCGATGGCGGAAAAGACCGCGCGGCTGGCCCCGCTGTTGGCCGAGAACCACGCGGCGCCGTCGGTCCGGCGGCTGCTGTCCGGTCTGTCCTTCGCCCGCTGAGGGGCGCCCGCTGACTGTCTTTCGAAACGGCAACGAGTCCCGCCAACGGGACCGCGTCACCCCCGAACAACGGATTCCTGGGAGGGAACGATGTCGAAACGCACCCTGTTCGCCGCGCTCGTGCTGACCAGCGCGCTCACCGGCGGCGCCGCCCTGGCCGCCGATCCGGCGGTCTACAAGATCGGCGGCATCTTCGCGATGACCGGCGCCTCGCCCCATTACGGCAAGGTGATGAGCGCCGGGGCGCAGCTCGCCGTGGACGAGATCAACGCCCAGGGCGGCATCGACGGCATCAAGCTGCAACTGGTCATCGAGGACCACAAGAGCGGCAGCGCCCAGGCCGCGGTCGCCGGGATGAACCGGCTGATCGACGTCGAGGGGGTGAAGGCGGTGCTGCCCTCCTTCTCCACGGTGACGCTGGCCACCATGCCCATCGGCGACCAGAAGAAGGTGATGATGATCAACGGCGGCGGGGTCAGCGCCCAGACGGTCGGCACCTCCCCCTACATGTTCAACATCCGCTCCATGGCGTCGGACCTGGCCGCCGGCATCGCCCACCGCGCGGCGGAGCAGGGGGCGAAGAAGCTCGCCCAGATCGCCATCAAGTCGGAGTTCGGCGACGCCACCATCGCCGCCACCACCAAGGCGTGGGAGGGCATGGGGCTGAAGATGGTCGCCGCCGAGCAGTTCCAGGCCGACGCCGCCAACATCGACACCCAGGTCGCCAAGCTGCGCGCCTCCCAGCCCGACGCCATCGCCAACTGGCCGACCACGCCGCAGGCCGGGCTGGCGGTGAAGCGCATGCGCGAGCTGGGCATGAAGCAGCCGGTCTACTGCATGGAATGGACCGCCGAGGACACCAAGGTCGCCGGCAAGCACGCCGAGGGGGTGGAGGTCGTCACAGACTACTTCGCCGCCACCGACGAGAACCCCTGGTCCAAGCGCTTCGCCGACGCCTACAAGGCGAAGTTCGGCGAGATGCCCGACTTCTACGCCGCCAACTACTACGAGGGCGTCTATGTCGTCGCCGAGCTGATCCGGCGGGCAAAGGCCAAGGGCGGCGACTACTACAGCGGCGAGCGTCTGGTGCAGGCGCTGTGGGAGAACCCGACCTTCGACAGCGTCTATGGCAAGACGCTGACCTTCCGCAAGAACGGCGTGGCGCAGAAGCCGGTGGCGGTGTTCCGCCTGGAGAACGGCGAGCAGACGTTCGTGAAGTTCACCTCGGGCGACTGATCGTCGGTCCGCCCGACTTAGCCCTCTCCCCTCTGGGGAGAGGGGGAAAAATCAGGAGCGCCATTCCATGGACTTGCTCATCCAACTGACCCTGAACGGTCTGTTCAACGGCGCGCATTTCGCCCTGCTGGCGATGGGTTTCGCGTTGATCTTCGGGACCACCGGCGTCGTGCATTTCGCCTACGGGCCGGTCTACGCCGTCGGCGCCTACGCCATCTGGGCGCTGGCGGCGCTCGCCGGGCTGCCCTTCTGGGCGGCGGTGCTGCTGGGGATCGCCTTCACCGCGGCGCTCGGCGTCAGCTGCTACCTGTTCATCTACCGCCCGTTCGAGATCAGCGGCAGCCCGCCCTTCGTCGTTCTGGTGGCCTCGCTCGGCCTGTTCATCGTCATGAAGAACCTGATCGGCATCGTCTTCGGCACCGGCGTCAAGACGGTCGACAGCGTCGCCTACGACGTCCATTTCGTCGGCAACGCCTTCTTCACCACGGTGCAACTGGGGCAGGTGGCGGCGGCGCTGCTGGTCGGCTGCGGCATCGCGCTGTTCCTGCGGGCCAGCCGCTACGGCAAGGCCATCCGCGCCATGGCCGACAACCGCGAGATGGCCACCGTCATCGGCATCGACACCACGCGCCTGTCCATCCTGGTCTTCGCGCTGGGATCGGCGGTGTCGGCGGTGGCCGGGGCGCTGGTCCTGCTGCGCGACGGGCTGAACCCCAACATGGGCTTCGGCGCGGTGTTCGTCGCCTTCGTCGCGGTGATCGTCGGCGGGGTGGGGTCGCTGCGCGGGGCGGTGATCGCCGCCTTCCTGCTGGCCTTCGTGCAGAGCCTGGGCATGTGGCAGATCCCCACCGAGTGGCAGAACACCATCGTCTTCGTGGTTCTGTTCGGGTTCCTGCTCGCCCGCCCCTCCGGCATCGTCCGCCGGGCTTGAGGGGGGAACAGGTCCATGGAATATCTCGCCCACATCCTCGTCATGGTCTGCCTCTACGGCATCCTGGCGACCTCCTTCAACCTGCTGATCGGGTTCGGCGGCATCTTCGCCCTGGCCCACGCCACCTTCTACGCCAGCGGCGCCTACGCCGCCGGCATCCTGGCGACGAAGCTCGGCATCGGCTTTCCCCTGACCCTTCTGGCCGGGGTGGTGGTGACCGCCGGCATCGGCCTGCTGGTCGCCTTTCCCGCCATGCGGGTGGGCAGCCATTATCTGGTCGTCATCACGCTGGCGCTGCAGGCCATCACCATCGACGTGCTGATGAACAGCAAGCCGCTGACCGGCGGGCCGGACGGCATCGCCGGCATCCCGCCGGTGTCGCTGTTCGGCACGGCGCTGACCAGCCCGGCGAGCTTCCTGCCTCTGGCCGCGGTGATGGCGGCGCTGTGCTGCGCCGTCGCCTGGAGGCTCGGCGCCTCGCCCTTCGGGCGCTCGCTGCGCGCCATGCGGGAGAACGAGGCGGCGGCCCAGGCGGTCGGCAAGAACCTCGTCCACATGAAGCTGGTGGTCTTCGCGATGTCGGCGGGGCTGGCCTCGGTCGCCGGGTCCCTGGTCGCCCACTACATCGCCTTCGTGAACCCGGAGTCCTTCACCATCGAGGAGACCATCCTCATCCTCGCCATGGTGATTTTGGGCGGCATGGGCAACCTGTGGGGCTCGCTGGCCGGGGCGGCGATCCTGGTGCTGCTGCCGGAGGGGCTGAAGTTCGTCCATGTGCCGGGCGACATCGCCGACATGGTGCGGCAGGTGATCTACGGCGTGGTGCTGATCGTCATCCTGCGGCTGCGCCCGGAGGGGCTGTTCCCCGAGACGGTGTTCCGCACCCCGACCGGGGCCGCGCGCTCCAGCGTTCCCGCCAACGGCCCGCTGTCGGGCGCCGTGGAGCGCGCGGCGGGCACGCCGGGCGAGGTGGTGGTCTCCGCGACCTCGCTGTCCAAGCATTTCGGCGGCATCCAGGCGGTCAAGGACCTGACCATCGACCTGAAGCGCGGCGAGATCGTCGGGCTGATCGGCCCCAACGGCGCCGGCAAGACGACCGCCTTCAACCTGCTGTCCGGCTTCCTGCGCCCGACCGGCGGCACCATCCTCTACCGGGGCCGCGACGTGACGAAACTGAAGCCGCACGAGGTGGTGGCCGCCGGGCTGGCCCGCTCCTTCCAGGACCTGAAGCTGTTCACCAAGCTGACGGTGGTGGAGAACATCCTGGTCTCGCTGCCCGCGCAGCCGGGCGACCGTCCGCTGGACGTCTACTTCCGCCCCGGCCTCGTCCGCCGGGCCGACCGCGAGAACGTCGCCCGCGCGCTGGAGATCGCCTCCTTCGTCGGGCTGCTCGCCAAGGCCGACGAGACCGCCGCCAACCTGTCCTACGCCGAGGAGAAGCTGCTGGTCATCGCCCGGCTGCTGGCGACCGGGGCCGACGTGCTGCTGCTCGACGAGCCGCTGTCCGGCCTCGACACCGTGACGGTGGAGCGCATCTGCGGGGTGATCCGCGATCTCGCCCGCGCCAACAAGGCGGTCTGCATCATCGAGCACAATCTGGAGGTCATCCGCGGCGTCTGCGACGAGATCGTCTTCATCGACGAGGGGCGCGTGCTGACCAAGGGACCGCCGGACACGCTGATGCGCGACCGCGAACTGGCCGAGAGGTATTTCGGATGACCGAGATTCACACCATGCCGATCGCCGAACCCATCCTGGAGGTGCGCGGCCTCAGCGCCGGCTACGGCAAGCGGGCAGTGGTCCACGACATGGACCTGACGGTGCGGGCCGGCGAGATCCGTGTGCTGCTGGGCCACAACGGGGCCGGCAAGACGACGCTGGTGCGCTCCGTCTTCGGGCTCCTGCGGCCGACATCCGGGACCGTCCGCTACCGGGGGGAGGACATCACCCGGCGGCGCTGCGCCGACAACGTCAAGGCGGGGATCGCGCTGGTTCCGCAGGGGCATGGCATCTTCCGCAGCCTGACGGTGCGCGAGAACCTGGAACTCGGCGCCTACACCGCCAACGACCCGACCGAGATCCGGGCGAACCGCGACGCGGTGATGGACCTGTTCCCGATCCTGCGCGAACGCGCCGGCCAGATCGCCGGCACCATGTCGGGCGGGCAGCAGCAGATGCTGGCGATGGGCATGGCGCTGATGCACCGGCCCGACGTGATGATCCTCGACGAGCCGTCCATCGGCCTCGCCCCCAACCTCGTCCAGCGCGTCATGGAGGCCATCGCCGAGGTCAACCGGGCGTTGCGCATGGCCGTGCTGATGGTCGAGCAGAACGTCGTCCACGCGCTGCCCATCGCGCAGAGCGTCACCGTGCTGCGCACCGGCCGCAAGATTTACGAGGGCGCGCCCGAACCGCTGGGCGACCGCCAATACCTGATGACCCTTTTCTGAAGACTTCCGCACAGAAGGACGAAATCATGGCCCGTCAGAAGATGCTGATCGTGGGGGCGCTGGGGACCGTCGGCCGCCCGATGCTGGAGCATTTCGAAGCCTCCCCGGACTGGGACGTCTGCGGCGTGTCGCGCCGCACCCCGGATTTCGAAACCACCGCCGAATGGGCCGCCGTCGATCTGCGCGACCCCGACGACTGCCGCAAGCTGCGCGAGATCAAGGGCGTCACCAACATCTGCTACACCGCCGTCTACGAGAAGCCCGACGTGACGCGCGGCTGGTCGGAATGGGACCATGTCGAGACCAACCTCGCCATGCTGAAGAACGTGGTGGAGAATGTCGAGGCGGTGTCGCCCAACCTGCGCCACATCACGCTGTTGCAGGGCACCAAGGCCTATGGCGGCCATCTCGGCCCCTTCCGCCAGCCGGCGCGCGAGAGCGACAAGCGCTACATGCGTCCCAACTTCTACTACGACCAGCAAGACTGGATTGCCGAGCGCCAGCAGGGCAAGGAATGGAGCTGGAGCGTGCTGCGCCCGCAGATCGTCTGCGGCCTCGCCGTCGGCAGCCCGCTGAACATCATCACCGCCATCGGCGTCTTCGCCGCCGTATCGCGCGAATACGGGCTGCCGCTGCGCTTCCCCGGCGGGGCGTCGCGCATCGGCGAGGCGACCGACGCGCGGCTGATCGCCAAGGCCGCGGAATGGGCGGGCACCAGCCCGCAATGCGCCAACCAGGTCTTCAACATCGCCAACGGCGACGTCTATGTCTGGGAGAACGTGTTCCCCAAGGTGGCGGAGCTGTTCCGCATGGAGCTGGAGCCGGCGCAGCCCTTCTCGCTGGCCCGCATCATGCCGCAGAACGAGCCGATCTGGGACCGCGTGGTCGCCAAGCACGGTCTCAAGCCCTACAAATACACCGAGGTCGTGCCGTCCTGGCAGTTCGCCGACTTCCTGTTCGGCTACGGCCAGCGCCCCAACCCGCACCACATGAGCACGATCAAGGCGCGCAAGCTGGGCTTCCACGAGTGCGTGGACAGCGAGGAGATGTTCGTCGATCTCCTGCAGGAGCTGCAGAAGCGGCGCATCCTGCCGGAATGAGGGAGGGGCGACATGAGGGGAGGCGCCGCATGACCATCACGCGCAAAATCCACGGCGTTCCGGTGCAGTGGGAAACCCTGCCGGCGGTGGTCGCCGCCCGCGCGGCGCAGCACGGGGATGCGCCCCGGCTGACCGTCGCCGGGCGGGCGATGAGCTACCGGGAACTGGACGGGGAGTCCGCCCGTGTCGCCGCCAACCTGCACCGGCTGGGGGTGCGCAAGGGGGACCGGGTGGCCTGCTTCCTGCGCAACGCGCCGGAGCATCTGCTGACCTGGGTCGCCGCCGGCAAGCTGGGGGCGATCTGGGTGCCGCTGAACGCCGGTCTGGTGGGCGAGGACCTCGTCCATACCCTGACCAACGCGACGCCCGCCGTCCTGGTGGTGGACGGCGAACTGGCGGAACGGGTGGAGGCGGTCGCGGACCGGCTGCCCCGCATGCGGGTCTATGCGGTGGACGACGGCGAAGCGGGGGCCGGCGGTCGCTTCCCCGCCTTCGCCGAGCTTCTGGAGCCGGGTTACCCGCTGCCGGCGGTGGAGGTGTCCGGCGGCGATCCGGCGGTCATCATCTACACCGGCGGCACCACGGGCCTGCCCAAGGGCGCGCTGCTGCCGCATTTCGCCTGGATCGCGGCGGGGATGCGCTACGTCGAGGCGTTCGAGACGAAGCCGGACGACGTCCATTACTCGATCCTGACGCTGTTCCACGTCGGCGGGCTGATGCTGGGGGTGATGGGGCCGATGGTCGCCGACATCCCCACGGTGATCGACCGGCGCTTCAGCGGCAGCAGCTTCTGGGCGCGGGCGCGGGAGACCGGGGCGACCATCGTCGATCTCATCGGCACCATGATCACCGTGCTGACCGAGCTGCCGGAAGGCCCGGCGGACCGCGACCACCGGGTGCGCGTCTCGCTGGGGGTGACCGGGCAGATCCCGCCCGCCGTGGCCGACCGTTTCGTGGAGCGGTTCGGCGTCGGCTTCGTCAACGTCTATTCGCTGACCGAGACCGGCGGGGTGCTGATCGTCAACAACCGGATGGACTCGCCCAAGCCGCGCGCCAACGGGCTGACCCACGGCTGGGCGGAGGTGACCATCCTCGACGAGGACGACCAGCCGGTGCCGCCCGGCGTCACCGGCCAGATCGCCCTGCGCCCCCGCTACCCGCACATTTTCATGTCGGGCTATTTCAACGCGCCGGAACGCACGCTGGAATGCCTGTCGAACCTGTGGCTGCACACCGGCGATCTCGGCCATCTGGACGCGGACGGCTATCTGCACTTCACCGGCCGTCAGGCCCACTGGCTGCGCCGCCGCGGCGAGAACGTGTCGGCCTATGAGGTGGAAAGCGTGCTCAGCCGGTGTCCGGGCGTGCGCGAGGTCGTGGTGGTCGGCACCCCGTCCGAGAAGGGCGAGGAGGAGGTGAAGGCGTTCGTCATCCGCGAACCGGGCAGCGGCGTGGAGCCCGCCGCCATCGCCGCGTGGTGCGAGGGCCGCATGGCCGCCTTCAAGATCCCCCGCTTCATCGCCTTCGTGGAGAGCTTTCCCCGATCCGTGACCAAGCGCGAGGTGGAACGTCACAAGCTGCGCGCGCTGCCGAACGACGGAACCTGGGACCGCGAGGCCTTGCCGTCGGGATGATGCCTCGTCACCAATAGGGTCGACTTTGCGACGGAGCCGCCTAAACCATTGTCTAGGTGCGTCCTACCGAAATGTTGCGGCGGCTTCTCTCTGTCTAATGGTGCGTGGCATGGGGCCGCGTCTAACCTCTGTCGGAGCACAGGCGGCGGTCCGCCGGCATGTCGACGGAGACACCGATGGCCCCGGACCATCAGAGCAATCTTCATCTGCGCTACATCCCCGTGCCGCAGGAGCCCGAGGTGCTGGTCCTCCGGTCGCCCCGTGGAACGGCCGGGGTCGCGCGGGTGCGCTGCCTGAGCGGGGGCATCGGCCGCTTCCGCCGTCCGGAGCGCGAGGACGCCTTCCTGGTGAGCCATCATCTGTCGAACTTCCATTCCGACATCCGGGTCGATGGTGTGCTGGTCGAGAAGCCCGGCAACATCGCCGGTCTGACCTCCATCCACGATTACCGCCGCACCATCGACTGCCACATGCATTCGGCCTTCGACACGCTGACCTTCCATCTGCCCCGTTCGCTGCTGGAAAGCGTCTGCCCGGACGGCCGCGGCGTCCGGCTGGACGATCTGGCGATCGAACCCAGCCGTCCGCTGAAGGACCCCACCGTCTCGGCGCTGGCGTCGGCCATGCTTCCGGCCCTGACCTGCCCGGAGCGGATGAGCCTGCTGTTCCACGACCACCTCTGCTCGGCGCTGGCGGCCCATCTCGTCACCGCCTATGGGCGGATGAGCGGCGGCGGGCGTGGCGGAACGCTGGCCTCCTGGCAGGAAAGGCGGGTGAAGGACATCATCGCCGCCAACCTCCACGGGGACATCCGGCTGGCCGACCTCGCCGCCGAATGCCGGCTGTCGGTCGGCCATTTCGTCCGCGCCTTCCGCCGCACCGCCGACACGACGCCTTACCAATGGCTGCTGCGGCAGCGGGTCGAGCAGGCCAAGACGCTGATGCGCGAAGGGTCCCGGACGCTCGCCGACGTGGCGCTGGCCTGCGGCTTCGCCGATCAGAGCCATTTCACCCGCACCTTCAGCCGTCTCGTCGGCGTCTCGCCACGGCATTGGCGGCGAGGGCATGCGGCTTCCACGGTGGCGACGGCTTCATCCCTCTCATCCCTCTGCCCGCCGGCCAAGGCGCCGGGCGTAGACAAGGATGTCGATGCCCAGCGCCGACACCAGGGCGACGGCGCCGCATAGGAAGACCGCGGCGTAGTTCCCCCCGCTGTGGGCGAAGAGAGAGGAGTAGCCATAGCCTGCCAGCGCCTGGAACAGGGCGAAGGCGGTGGTGGCCCGGCTCCAGGCGGCGCGCTGCTCCGACGGGCTGAGCGGCAGCAATTCGTGAATGCGGCCCAGCACCAGCGGAACCACGCCCGGAGTCAGGGCGCCGATGACCACCGTCGCGACCCCGACCACCAGCGGATGGCCGCTGATGGCCAGGGCGGCGACGGCGACCGCCTGGAGCAGCAGCGCGGTGCGGTAGGCCGCGGCGTAGCCGATCCGGTCGGCCAACGATCCGGCGGCGACCGGTCCGGCCACCGACGCCGCGCCGTAGAGGACCCAGCAGAGAGCGCCGACGTCCGCGCCGTGATGCAGGCCGCGGGCGACATAATCGACCAGCAGCAGCATGACCGGCACCAAGCCCAGCGCGTTCAGCGCGTACTCGGCGTAGAGCGCGCGGAGAGCGCGCCCTTCGTGCCGCGGAGCATGGTCCACCGGGGCGGCGGCGGCGGCCTGCGGCGGGGCCGACGGCGGCCAGCCGAACCAGGACAGGGCGGTCAGCAGCAGCGACAGGCCGCCCAGCCCCAGCCATGTCTCGCGCAAGCCCAGCCGCATCAGCGCCGGCACGGCGGTGCCGGAGGCCGCGATCCCCAGCCCGATGCCGAGGAAGATCATGCCGCTGACGAAGCCGCGCCGCGCCGCCGGGACGTGGGGCAGGATGCTGGTCGCGACCAGGACCATGATGCCGCCCCCGGCCAGCCCGGAGACGAAGCGCCAGCCGAAGAACCAGCCGGTCGACAGCGGATAGGCGCAGGCGATGAAGGCGAGCGAGGCCGTCAGCATCAGCACCCGCAGCAGCGCCCGGTTCGGCAACAGGCTGGCCACAGGCCGGCCGAGCAGGGCGCCCGCCAGATAGCCGGCGAAGTTCGCCGCACCCAGCGTCACCGCGTCGGCGGCGGAGAACCAATGGGCCTCGATCAGCGACGGGACCAGCGGCGTGTAGGCGAAGCGGGCCAGCCCGACGGCGACGAGGCTTCCCGCCATGCCGGCGAGGGTCGCCATCCAGGCGGCGCCGTCGAGGCGGTCCATGGCCGCGGTTGCGGAGATCCTGCTCATGGGCGTGCGTCCCTGTTGGCGGCACCGCCGCTGCGGTCCGCCCCGTTGATCGGGATGAGGTGGGGAAGGAGGGAGCCGGTCGGGCGGTCAGGAATCCGGCATCGGCGGCAGCCCCAGGCTGGCCAGGGCGGCGCGCGCCGCCCCCTCCAACAGGTCGCGTTCGGGGCGGATGCGGGCCAGGACGCGGATGCCCAGCAGGCAGGAGAAGAGCAGACGCGCCGCGTCGTCGTCGGGGATGCCGGCCGGGATCGCGCCGCTCCGCCGCCCGGTGACGATGCAGCGGCGGAAGAAGTCTTCGATGGTCGTCAGTTCCGCGTTCAGGAAGTCGCGCAGGTCGGGGTCGTCCGGCGTGACCTCCAGCGCGGAGTTCACCAGCAGACAGCCGCGCCGGCAGCCGTCGCCGAGCGACCGTTCGATGCTCTCCCGCAGGAAGCCGGATATGGCGAGGGCCGGCGATGCCGCCGCCTCGTGCCGGGCGATGCGGGCGCGCAGCGACCCGTCCAGGTAATGCTCCAGGGCGCGGCGGAACAGCGCCCGCTTGTCGCCGAAGGCGTTGTGCACGCTGGCGAGCGTCATGCGCATGCTGTCGGCCAGCTCGCGGGTGGAGGTCGCCTCGTACCCCTGGGTCCAGAAGCGGTCCACCGCCGCGTCCAGCACCGCCATCTCATCGAATTTCCGCGGCCGAGCCATGGGTCCCGCCTTCCGAGCCGGTGTTTTAGATCATGTGATCCAAAATACGCCCGGTGACATGGCGGTCAAGGGCCTTCGCCGTCGCGCGGACGCAGGACTGACCTGCGCCGCCGCCGCGCCGCTAGGTTCTGTTCTCAAAGGCTGTGAGGGTTTGGCTGTGCCCTGTTGAAGGGGGATGGCACGATCTGAACTGAGCGATGAGCAGCTTCAGCATTTGCTGGAGTTGCTTCCGCCGGAACGCCCGTGGACGGGCCGGCCGGCGCGGGACCTGGAGCGCACCGTGCGGGCGATCCTGTGGGTGAACCGCACCGGCTCGCCCTGGCGCGATCTTCCGGCCGAGTACGGTCCCTGGCAGACGGCGGCCAACCGCTTCTACCGCTGGCGCAAGGCCGGGGTATGGGAGCGCGTGTTGGAACTGGTTCAGGCCGAGGCGGATGAGGCCGGCAAGTTGGACTGGAGCCTGCACCAAGTCGACAGCACAGTGGTCCGCGCCCACCAGCACGCCGCCGGCGCAAAAGGGGGCAGTTGAACCAAGCGCTTGGCCGCTCGCGCGGCGGCTTCTCAACCAAGATCCACCTGCGCGCCGACCGCCACGGCCAACCGCTCGCTTTCGTGCTGAGCCCCGGTCAAGCCGCCGACCAGAGCGCGTTGACGGTGCTGATGGAGGCGGTCGCAGTGCGCCGAGTGGCAGGTGGACGACCGCGGGAAAGACCCGAGCGCGTGGTCGCTGACCGCGCCTACTCCAGCCAAGCCATCCGCCGCTACCTGCGTCGGCGCGGGATCGGGGCGGTGATCCCACAGCCCTCCAGCCAGAAGCCCTGTGCTCTGGTGGATTGGGCCGCCTATCGCTCCCGCAACGCCATCGAGCGCCTGATCAACCGCCTCAAACAGTTCCGTCGCATCGCCACCCGATACGAGAAACTCGCCGCCAACTACCTCGCCATGGTCCACATCGGGGCTATCCGACTATGGCTCAGGGTTTGAGAACAGGACCTAGTCCAATGGCTTCAGCTCGCCCAGCAGGGTCGGCAGCAGTTCGGCCACCGTGGGGTGGATGTGGACGGCGCGTTGCAGGGTGGGGTAGGGCGCCTTGGCGTACATCATGTCCAACACGCCGTGGATGGCCTCGTCGCCGCCGGGGCCGAGGATGGCGGCGCCCAGGATCTCCCGGCTGTCGGCATCGACGACGATCCGCATGAAGCCCTGCGTCTCGCCCTTCTCGACCGCGCGCCCGACGCGCGTCATCGGCCGCATGCCGACCAGCGCGCGCCGGCCGGAGCGGCGGACCGCCTCGTCGGTCATGCCGACGCGGGCGAGCGGCGGGTCGGTGTAGAGGGCGTAGGCCTGGATGCGGTCGTCCACGCTGCGCGGGTCGCCGTCGAGCAGGTTCGCCGCGACGATCTCGAAGTCGTTGTAGGCGGTGTGGGTGAAGGCGCCGCGCCCGTTGCAGTCGCCCATCGCCCAGATGCCCGGCACGGTGGTGCGCAGCGTCTCGTCCACCGTGATGTAGCCGCGGGCGTCGGTCTCCACCCCGGCCCGGTCGAGGCCGAGGTCGTCGGTGTTGGGCGCGCGCCCCACCGCCAGCAGCGCGTGGCTTCCCACCACCGACGGCGCGCCGGAGGCGCAGGTCACGCCCACCTCCACGCCGTCGTCGTGGGGGGCGAAGCGGATGCAGTCGGCCGACAGGCGGACCGTCACGCCTTCCGCCTCCAGCAGGTCGCGGATCGCCGCGGAAACATCGGGGTCCTCGCGCGCGATCAGCCGCTCGCCCTTCTCCACGACGGTCACCTCGGCGCCGAAACGGCGGTACATCTGCGCGAATTCCAGGCCGATGTAGCTGCCGCCGACCACCACCAGATGCCGCGGCACGCGGTCGAGGTCGAGGATCGTGCCGCTGGTCAGGATGCCGACGTCGCGCACCCCCGGCATGTCCGGCACCGCGGCGCGGGCGCCGACGTTGATGAAGATGCGCTCCGCCGTCAGCACCTCGTCGCCGACGCGCACGCTGTTGGGGGATTCGAAACGGGCGTGGCCCTGCAGAACCCGGCAGCCGGGCATGCCGCGCAGCCAGCGCTCGACATTCTGGCGCGACCGGCCGGAGACCGCGTCCTTGCGCGCCTTGACCTGGGCCATGTCGACGCGCACCGGGCCGTCCAGAACCACGCCGTATTCGGCGGCGCGCTGCGCCATCCGGGCCACGCGGGCGCTGGCGATCAAGGTCTTGGTGGGGGTGCAGCCGGTGTTGACGCAGGTGCCGCCGAACAGCTTGCGTTCGACGACCGCGACGGTCATGCCGGCGGCGGTGAGGCGCCCGGCGAGCGGTGGCCCGGCTTGGCCGGCTCCGATGATGATGGCGTCGACCATGGCGCGCTCCTGCAGCCGGACCTTGGGAGTGGCGGACCGCCGCCGGCGGGATGCCGGCGCCGATCGGGCCGCAAGCAAAGCTAAGTGTGGCCGGCGGCCGGTCAAGATCGGGCGATCCGTCGGCGGAGTCCCCCTTGGCGGCGGAATGCCGCTACCATGGGCGTCGAGGGAGAGGGGCCGATCCATGGAACTCAGCATCGATCATCTGACGGAAGCCGGTTCCGGCAGCCGCGTCCTGGACAGCGACGGGGAAAGCCGCCTGCTGCGCGTGACGCGGCCGGACCAGCCCTTTCCCATCCTCGCCCGCATGGCGGTGACGGTTCCGAACGATCAGGCCGGACGCTTCGACGACGCGCTCGACCGGTTGCGGCGCGAGCACGCCCTGTCCCGCCGGCTCGACCCCGCCTGGGCGGTCAAGCCGCTCGATCTTCTGCAGCATGGCCATGTCCCGGTTCTGACCCTCGCCGATCCGGGTGGACAGCCGCTGTCGGCGCTGCCCGTGCCGGCGATGCCCTTCCGCCAGCGGCTCGCGCTGGCGCTCCGCATCGCGGAGACGGTGGCGCACCTGCACCGCCGCGGCCTGCTGCACGGCGATCTGCGGCCGTTCAACCTGCTGGTCGATGATGACGGCGCGGTGCGCCTGACCGGCTTCGGCCGGGCCTTCCCCGTGCCGGTGCCGCCGCTCCACCCCGCCGGGCGGCCGGACGCGCTGCTGCCCTACATGGCCCCCGAACAGTCGGGGCGGACCAGCCGGCCCGTCGACCAGCGCAGCGACCTCTACGCGCTGGGCGTCACGCTCTACGAGCTGTTCACCGGCGCGCTTCCCTTCGCCGCGTGCGATCCCATGGAATGGGTGCACAGCCATCTCGCGCGGGCGCCGATCCCACCCACCCACCATGCGCCCGACCTGCCCCCCGCCATCGCCGACCTCCTGCTGCGGCTGCTGGCCAAGATGGCGCAGGACCGCTACCAGACCGCCGACGGCCTTGTCCGCGACCTTGCCCACGCCCTCCGGCTTTGGGACATGGAGGGCCGCATTCCCGCCTTTCCGGTCGGCCGGCGCGATCTGCCGGAGGGGTTGGTGCCGCCGCCGGGCCTTTATGGGCGGGACGAGCCGACGGCCACCCTTGAGGCCGCCTTCGAGCGGGTCGCCGCCCGCGGCCGGATGGGCATCGTCCTGATCGCCGGCCGGTCGGGGGTCGGCAAGTCGGCGGTCGTCCGGACGCTGGAGGAGCGTGTGGTGCCGCCGCAGGGTCTGTTCGCCGGCGGCAAGGTCGACCAGGGCGAGCACGACCTTCCCTATGCCAGCCTGGCGGACGCCTTCCGCGGGCTGGTCACCCGCATCCTGGCGCTGCCGGCCCCGCATCGCGACCACTGGCGCCGCGCCCTGGCGGAGGCGGTGGGCGAGGGCGGTGCCCTGATGACCGCGCTCATCCCGAATCTCGCCCTGCTGATCGGCGCGCAGCCCGCCGTGCCCCCCTTGCCGCCGCGGGAGGCCCAGAACCGCTTCGACCTGCTGTTCCGGCGCGTGCTGCAGGTCTTCGCCCACCCCGACCATCCGCTGGTCCTGTTCCTCGACGACCTGCAATGGCTGGACGGTGCGACGCTGGACCTGCTGGACCGGCTGGTCGCCGACGGGGGCGTGGGCCATCTGCTGCTGGTCGGCGCCTACCGGAGCGACGAGGTCGGCGGCGGCCACCCGCTGGAGGCGCTGATGCGCCGGATTCAAGCGGCCGGCGACGCGATCGATTGCGAGCGGATCGCGCTGGGACCGTTGTCCCCCGACGATCTGCGCCGCATGGTCGCCGACACGCTGGACCGCAAGCCCGACGCGGTGGCGGCCCTCGCCGCACGGCTGCAGGAGCGGACCGGCGGCAACGCCTTCTTCGTGGTCCAGCTGCTGAGCGCGCTGGAGCGCTCCGGCCATCTGTGGTTCGACCGCGACGCCAAGCGCTGGGACTGGGATCTGGCGGCGGTGGAGCGGGCGCCGGGTGGCGCCGGCATCGCCACGCTGATGGGCGAACGGCTGGCCCGCTTCCCGGCGCCGGCGCGCGACCTGCTGTTCCGCCATGCCGCGCTCGGCGCCGCCGTCCGGCTGTCCACCCTGGCCCTGGCCGCCGGCCTGACGGAGGAGGAGACCGCGCGCCGACTGGAGCCGGTGCTGGCCGAGGGCCTGATCCTGCGCACCGGGGACGGAGTCCGCTTTCTCCACGACCGGGTGCAGGAAGGCGCTTACGCCCTGGTGCCGGAGGACACGCGCGGGGCGCTCCACCTCGGCATCGCCCGCGCGCTGCATCGCGGCTTCGCGGGCGACCTGACGGGGGAGCGGCTGTTCGCCCTGGTCGGCCAGTACGATCGCTGCCTCCCGCTGATCGGGTATGGGCGCGAACGGTCGGAGGTGGCCGCCCTTCATCTCGCCGCCGGCCATCAGGCCAAGGCCGCCAGCGCCCACGGTTCGGCGCTGGCCTATGCGTTGGGCGGCCTGCGTCTGCTGGAGGGCGGGGGGGATGGGCGGCGGGACGGCCGGCTGGCCTTCGCGCTGGAGCATCTCCAGGCCGAGTGCGAGTTCCTCTGCGGCGACCTGCAGCAGGCGGAGCGACGCCTGCTCGCCCTCGCCGGCCGGGCCGAATATCCGGCGGACCGCGCCGCGATCACGGCGCTGCTCGTCACCGTCCACACCGCGATCGACCGCAGCGACCGCGCCGTCGACTCCTGTCTGGCCTATCTGCGGGGGGTCGGGATCGATTGGCCCGCCCACCCGCCGGCCGCCCTGGCGGAGCAGGAGTATGAGCGGCTGCGGGCGGCCATCGGCGACCGGCCCATCGCGTCGCTGGCGTCGCTGTCCACCGTCGCCGATCCCGACAGCCAAGCGACGCTGGACGTGCTGGCCGCCGCCCTGCCACCCGCCTTCTTCAGCGACCGCAACCTCGTCTGCCTGATCCTCTGCCGGATGGCCAACCTGACCCTCCGGAACGGGCGCGGCGACGCGTCCGCCCTGGGCTTCGCCTATCTCGGCATGATGGCCGGCCCCTGTTTCGGCGACTACGCCGCCGGCTACGACTTCGGCCGCCTCGGTTACGATCTCGCGGAGCGGCAGGGGCCGACGCGCTACCGGGCGCGGGTGCTGATGACCTTCGCCTATCACGTCGTCCCGTGGACCCGCGACATCCGCAGCGAGCGCGCCCTGCTGCTGCGCGCCTTCGAGGAGGCGCGGGAAGTCGGCGACGTCACCTACGGTGGTTTCACCAGCGTCACGCTCGTTACCAGCATGCTGGCGTCGGGCGATCCGCTGGCGACGGTCCAGCGCACGGCCGAGGCGCGCCTCGCCTATGTCCGGCAGGTCAGGTTCGGGCTCTGCGCCGACATCCTGACCACCCAGCTCCAACTGCTGCGCGCCCTGCGCGGCCAGACCGACGCGATCGGCGGCTTCGATGCACGGAAATTTGGCGGCCAGGGCTTCGACAACGCCGCCTTCGAGGCGCGGCTGCTCGCCAACCCCAGCCTGGACATCGCCACCTGCTGGCACTGGATACGCACCCTCCAGCTCCGTTGCATCGCCGGGGAGATGACGGCGGCGGTCGAGGCGGCGGAACGGGCGGAGGGGCTGCTGTGGACCACGTCGGGTCATTGGGAGATGGCGGAGTTCCACGTCCACGCCGCCCTGTCCCGGGCCGGGGCGATGGACGACGCCCCTGCGGACCACCGCGCCCGCCACGCCGCGGCGCTCGACCGGCATCTTGGCCAGCTGCGCGACTGGGCGGTCCACGGCCCCGACAGCTTCGACGCCCGCCTCGCCCTCGTCGAGGCGGAGGCGGCGAGGACCCAGGGGCGGACGGAGGACGCGATGCGCGGCTACGACCGCGCGGTCCAGGCGGCCCGGCGCAACGCCCTGCCGCATGTCGAGGCGCTGGCCCATGAATGCGCCGCCGGCCACTACCGCCGGCTGGGGCTGGCGACGCTGGAGCGCGCCTGCGTCCGCGACGCCGCCGAGGCCTACGCGCGGTGGGGCGCCACCGCCAAGGTGCGGCAGCTCGCCCGGCGTTATCCATCCCTCGCCCTGGAAACGGTCGAGCCGGCCCCGCCGGAGGCTCCGCGTGGCTTCGACGGCATCGATCCGGCGGCGCTCCTCGGGACGCTGCGCGCGGTCTCCGAGCAAGCGGGCGTGGAGCAGCTCACCACCACCCTGCTGACCCTGGTCCTGGAGCATGCCGGCGCCAGCCGCGGTCTGCTGATCCTCGCCCGCGGCGACGGGCTGCGGGTGGAGGCGGAGGCGACGACCGGGCTCTACGGCGTGTCGGTCCGGCTGGTCCGCGAGGATGCCGAGCGCATCCCGCTGCCCCACGCCATCGTCCACGGCGCGATCCGCGACCAGGAGGCGGTGATCGTCGACGACACCCGGGCGTCCGGCCCCTTCTCCGCCGATCCCTATTTCCGCCAGACGGAGGCGCGGTCCATCCTGTGCATGCCGCTGCTGCGCCGCCGCCGCGTCGTCGGTCTGCTGCATCTGGAGAACGCGTTGGCCACCCATGCCTTCACGCCGCAGCGGGTCAACGTCCTGACGCTGCTCGGCGCCCAGGCCGCGGCGGCGCTGGAGACCGCGACGCTGGACGAGAAGGAGGCGCTGCTGAAGGAAATCCACCATCGGGTGAAGAACAACCTGCAACTCGTCACCAGCCTCCTCAACCTCCAGGCCCGCCGCGTCGAGGACGAGGCGGTCGCCGCCCTGTTCGCCGACAGCCGCGATCGCGTGCGCTCGATGGCGCTGGTGCACGAGAACCTTTACCGCCTCGGCAATTTCGCCCGCGTGCCGATGCGCGAGCATCTGGAATCGGTGTGCGCCCACCTGCTGCGCGCCTATTCCCGGCAGGCCGGCGCGGTGCGGCTGGAAACCGCCATGGACGACCTGCAGCTCGACCTCGACCGCGCGGTGCCCTGCGGCCTGATCGTCAATGAGCTAGTCTCCAACGCCTTGAAGCACGCCTTTCCGGGGGGGCGGGGCGGGGTGCTGGGCGTGGTCCTGGCGGTGGACGGGCGGGAGTGCCGGCTGACCGTCCGCGACGACGGCGTGGGCTTGCCCGGTGGTTATGATCCCGATAGGATGGACACGCTCGGTTTCCAGCTGATCGCGGACTTGACCGCTCAGTTGCACGGTGCGTTGGAATACAACCCCAGCACAGGAACAGAATTCGTCGTTGCCTTTCCCTTGAAGGGGCGCAATCGGGGAGATGAATGATCGCGGCTCGTATCCTGATCGTTGAAGACGACCGCATCGTCGCGCGTGATATTCAGCATCAGGTTTCCCGAATGGGGCATGTCGTGGTCGGCCTGTCGGCCAGCGGCGAGGAGGCGGTGCGGCTGGCCGGCAGCCATCAGCCCGATCTGGTCCTGATGGACATCCGCCTGGACGGGGAGATGGACGGGATCGAGGCGGCGCGCCGGATCCGCGAGGCGCAGCGCATACCCGTCGTCTTCCTCACCGCCTACGCCAACGACGAGATCGTGGAGCGGGCCAGCCGGACGGAGCCCTTCGGCTATCTGCTGAAGCCCCTCGAAGAGCCGCAGATGCGCACCGTCATCCAGATGGCGCTCTTCAAGCAGGCCAGCGATGCCAGGCTGCGGATGAGCGAACGGCGCTACGCCGCCACGCTCGCGAGCATCCGCGACGGGGTCATCCTGTGCGACCGCGACGGGCGCGTCGAATTCATGAACCGGGTGGCGGAAACGATGACCGGCTGGACGGCGGCGGACGCGGCCGGGCAGCCGCTGACCTCCGTCTTCGTCGCCGTGGACGAGGAAACCCAGGAGCCGCAGGAGGATTTCTCCGCCCTCGTCCGGCGCAGCGGCGCGCACGCCCCGCCGGACCGGCTGTCCCGCCTGCTGCCCCGCGGCGAAACGGCTCCGGCCCGGCCCGATGCGGCCGCGGCCGAGATGACCGGAATCGTGGTGGAGGAGCGCTGCTCCGCCATCATCGACGACCGCGGCGAGGTGGCCGGCGCCATCCTGGTGTTCAGCGACCTGACCCAGCGCCGCCGCATCGCCGAGGCCTTGCGCAAGGCCCAGGCCGACCTCGCCCATATCGGCCGGCTCACCGTGATGGGGGAACTGGCTGCCGCCGTCGCGCACGAGGTCAACCAGCCGCTGATGGCGATCATCACCAACGCCGGCACCTGCCTCCAGCACCTGTCGCAGCCGGAACCCGACCTCGGCAAGACCCGCGCCGTGGCGGAGCGGATCGTGCGCGACGCCCAGCGGGCCGGCGACGTGGTCCGCAGCATCCATGCGCTGGCGCGGCGGACCCCGGCCGATCCGGGATGGGTCGACATGAACGCCCTGATCGTCGAGACGCTGGCGCTGGTGCGGGCGGAGCTGCGCCGGGCCCGCATCGCCGTGGAAACCGATCTCCAGGCGGGTCCGCCCTGGGTCCATGGCGACCGGGTGCAGCTGCAGCAGCTCATCCTCAATCTGGTGATGAACGCCATCGAAGCGATGGCCGCCTCCGACCGGCCGCCGCGGCGCCTGCGCATCGCGACCGGGAGCGGCGACGGCGGGATCGGCGTCCGCGTCGAGGACAGCGGGCCGGGCATCGCGGAGGCCGATCCGGATGTCCTCTTCCGCGCCTTGTACACCACCAAGCCCGGCGGGCTGGGCATGGGGCTCTCGATCAGCCGGTCCATCGTGGAGCTGCATGGGGGGCGGTTGACCGCGACGGCGGGCACGCCGTGCGGGAGCGTGTTCGAATTCGTGATCCCGGTATCGCTC
Organism: Azospirillum sp. TSH58; assembly: GCF_003119115.1. Classification (NCBI taxonomy): domain Bacteria; kingdom Pseudomonadati; phylum Pseudomonadota; class Alphaproteobacteria; order Rhodospirillales; family Azospirillaceae; genus Azospirillum; species Azospirillum sp. TSH58. The sequence continues at coordinate 324,170 of NZ_CP022363.1, read as the reverse complement.
GGAGAGACGTGATGGGGCGCAAGGCCGCCGAGGAAACGGTGACCGTGGTGGTCATCGACGACGATGCAGCCGTCCGCGAAGCGCTGGAGGGGCTGCTCGACTCCGTCGGGCTGCCGGTCCGGAGCTTCGGGTCGGTGCAGCAGTACATCGACCAGCAACCGGCCATCGACGTCGGCTGCATGGTGCTGGACGTGCGGCTGCCGGGGCGCAGCGGGCTGGATTTCCAGGCGGAGCTGGCGCGCTGCGGCAACAGCCTTCCGGTGATCTTCATCACCGGGCATGGCGACGTTCCGATGTCGGTCCGCGCGATGAAGGCGGGCGCCTTCGAATTCCTGACCAAGCCGGTCCACCACCAGCATTTGCTGGACGCGATCCACGCCGCCATCACCCGCCACGGCGAGCGGCGTGACCAGGAGCGCAGCCTCGTCACCCAGCGCGCCCGCTTCGACACGCTGACCGCGCGCGAGCGCGAGGTCGCGATGATGGTGGTGTCCGGCCGGCGCAACAAACAGATCGCCGGTGACCTGGACCTCAGCGAGGCGACGGTGAAGCTGCACCGCGGTCAGGCCATGCGCAAGATGGGGGTGAGGTCCGTCGTGGATCTGGTGCGCATCGTCGACAGCCTGGTGCCCGACCACGCCCCGTGACGCCGCCGGGCCAGGCGCGCCGGAGTCGAACAGGGGCGCGGTGCCCGGACGCAACCGGGCACCGCGGATCTTGGTTGTTCGGCGGGGGGCTGTTCGGTCAGGGACTGTTCAACCGGGGGCCGTCCGACCGGTTCGTCCGGCTCAGCTCCGGATGAAGGCCAGCAGTTCCTCGTTCACGACGTCCTTGTGGGTGGTGCACAGGCCGTGCGGGGCGCCGGAGACGATCTTCAGCGTGCCCTTGGGCAGCATGGCGGCGGCGGCCTTGCCGGTGGTGGCGAGCGGGACGATCTGGTCGTCGTCGCCATGCAGGACCAGCGTCGGAACGATCATCTTCTTCAGATCGTCGCGCTGGTCGGTCTCGGAGAAGGCCTTGACGCACTCGTACTCGGCCAGCAGGCCGCCCATCATCCCCTGCATGCAGAAGCTGTCGATCACGCCCTGAGACGCCTTGGCGCCGGGACGGTTGTAGCCGTAGAAGGGGATCGTGAGATCCTTGAAGAACTGGGAGCGATCGGCCTTCACGCCGGCGCGGATGCCGTCGAACACCTCCATCGGCACGCCGTCCGGGTTCCAGGCGGTCTTCACCATGATGGGCGTGATGGCGCCGATCAGCGCCGCCTTGGCGACACGCGACACGCCGTGGCGGCCGATGTAGCGCGCGACCTCGCCGCCGCCGGTGGAATGACCGACATGGACGGCGTTCCTCAGGTCCAGCGCCTCGGTGACCGCGGCCAGATCGTCGGCGTAATGGTCCAGATCGTTGCCGAATCCCGGCTGCGACGACCGGCCATGGCCGCGGCGGTCATGGGCGATGGTGCGATAGCCGTGCTGGGCCAGGAACATCATCTGGTCCTCGAAGGCGTCCCCGGTGAGCGGCCAACCATGGCTGAAGACGACGGGCTGTCCGGTCTGCGGGCCCCATTGCTTGACGTGGATATGAACGCCGTCCTTGGTGGTGACGTGGCTGCCCTGGAGCATGGGTCTCGTTCCTTCGGTCAGGTCTTTGGAGTCGGTCGGCTGGACCGGTCGCGGCCGTCGTGATGGCCGGAGGGTAGCGGAAGCGCTGCGGGCTTGATTGTCTCTTCGGAACGGATTTTGTCGGTTCTGAACATCCCGCAGGCCGAAGGAGGAAACGATCCCGTCCCTCGCACGGCCTGTTTCGACTCCCCTCGCACCGGCCCGGCGCCGCCGGTGGCGCGGCGGCCGGACGTCCGCCCGTCCGCCGATCGGTCGTCGGTGGAGCCCGAGTCGCCGCCTCGGCGGCCGTCGGACGGCATCGATCCATCGGTTCGCCATCGGTGGAGCGGCTTTGAAGCCGCTTCGGTGTTCGGCCGGTGCTTCCGATGGGACCGGCTGCCCGACGGACACGCCGGCAGGAGCGTTTCGTGTTTGTTCTGTTCGGGACAGCGCTTCTCCGCCCCACTGGAAACCCTTGGTTTCAAATTCAACCGGATGAGGGCACCTGTCCGTGTGTCATATCCGGTTGCGACGGATGCATACGTGCTTTCGCGGTACGCAAGAAACTATTGGAAAAGTAAGGATTTTTGCGGGCGCGCCCCGACCTTATCAACCAACGAGGCAACTCGCATGCTTCACATGTACCAATAATTAGGCCTTAATAATGCACAGATTCACCTGATGAGACCGGTGTCCGAGCCGGCTGTGTGACGCGAGGGCTGAAAGACCGTGGCGAATCCGACCTTCACCATGATCGGCACCAACAGCTTCGGCCTTTCCGACACCGGAAGCGAGGCCGCGCCGGTGCTGGTCGACCTTGATGGTGATGGCGATCTCGACCTCCTGGTCGGCAACGCGGACGGGAACACGCTCTTCTTCCGGAACACCGGAACGACGCTGTCGCCGACCTTCACGCTGGACAGCACCAACCCGTTCGGGGTCACCAACGTCAGCGCGGGCGGCGCGCTTCCCGGATTGGCGGATATCGACGGCGACGGCGATCTCGACCTGTTCATCGGCAATCATGCCGGGACCACCCTGTTCTTCCGCAACAACGGGACCTCAGCGCAGACGCCGACCTTCTCGCTGGAGGGCACCGGCCTGTTCGGCATTCAGAGCGCTGGCAGTTACGGGGCGCCGAGCTTCGCCGACCTGGACGGCGATGGCGACCTCGACCTGCTGATCGGCAATTCGAGCGGGGACATTTTCCTTTACCGCAACAACGGCTCGACGCTGGCGCCGACCTTCTCGCTGGAAGCAACCAATCCTTTCAGTGTGCCCCGCGACATCGATGGCTACGCGTCGCCCGCGCTGGCGGACATCAACGGGGACGGTTTCGTCGACCTCATCACCAAGAGCACCGTCTACGTCAACGTCGGTACGGCGGCGGCGCCGACCTTTTCGTTGCTGGCCACGAATCCCTACGGAGCTCTCGGCCCCGGAGCGTACCCGCGGCCGACCCTGGGCGATCTCGACGGCGACGGCGACATTGATCTGGTGGTCGGCGTGGACGGGGGCGATGTGGAGTATTTCCGCAACGTCGCCCCAGTGATCGTGACGCTGGACAATGGCGGAAACACGATCGCGCTGTCGCAGATCAACACGCTGACCGGCGGCACCGGCATCGACGTGGTGTCGCTGGTCGACATCGGGGCGACCTACATCGTCTCCGGGATCGAGACGCTGACCGGCAGCACCGCCACCGACTTCGTGATTCTTGGCAGCGGCGGCAACACGCTTCTGGTGAGCGGGGTCGAGACGCTGACCGGCGGTGCGGGCACCGACGTGGTGACGCTGGGCTCCCTGGGCAAAACGATGCTGGTGGGCGGCGTCGAGACGCTGACCGGCGGCATCGGCACCGATGCGGTGACGCTGGGCAGCAGCGGCAACACGATGCTGGTTGAGGGCATCGAGACGCTGACCGGCGGCATCGGCACCGACGTGGTGACGTTGGGCGACAGCGCGGGCAACACGCTGACCGTGTCGAAGCTGGAGACGCTGACGGGCGGCGTCGGCACCGATGTGGTGACCCTGGGCAGCGGCGGCAACACGGTGCTGGTGACCGGCGTCGAGACGCTGACGGGCGGCACCGGCACCGACGTTGTGACTCTGGGCGGCGGCACGGTCTTGGTCCGGTTGATTGAGCAACTGATTGGCGGCTCCGGTACGGACAACGTGACGTTGGGCACCGGCGGCAATTCGTTGCTGATACGGGGCGTCGAAACTCTGACTGGCGGTGCCGGCACCGATGTGGTGACGCTGAGCAGCGGCGGCAACACGGTGGCGGTGAGTCTCGTCGAAACGCTGATCGGTGGCACCGGCGCCGACATCGTGAGCCTCGACAGCAACGGCAACACGCTGTTGGTGCGGTTGACCGAGACGCTGATCGGCGGGGCCGGCGCCGATTTCGTGACGCTGGGTATCGGCGGCAACACGGTGTCGGTGAGTCTGGTCGAAACGCTGATCGGTAGCACCGGCTCCGACACCGTGAACCTCGACGGCAGCGGCAACACGCTGACGATCCGGCTGTTGGAGACGGTGATCGGCGGGGCCGGCACCGACGTCGTGACCGTGGGCACCGGCGGCGCCACGCTGCGGTTGACCGGCGTCGAGACCCTGGTCGGCGGTTCCGGCACCGACGTGGCGACGCTGCTCACGGGTGGGAACACATTGACGGTGTCCCTTCTGGAATCGTTGATCGGCGCCTCCGGCGTCGACGTCGTGATGCTGGACGGCGCCGGCAGCACCATGCTGGTGAACGCTCTGGAAACGGTGATCGGCGGCACCGGCACCGACGTGCTAACGGTCTCCGCCTCCGGGTTGACCGTGCTGGTCAGCGGCATCGAGACTTTGAACGGCAACACCGGCTTGGAGATCGTGACGCTCGGCGACGGCGGCAACGCGATGTCGGTGTCCCGGCTGGAAACCCTGACCGGCGGATCCGGCACCGACGTGGTGTCTTTGGGCACGACGTGGGGCAGCACCATGCTGGTGAGCCACGTCGAGACGTTGATCGGAGGCATCGCGACCGACGTCTTGACGCTGGGCAGCGGCGGCAACACCATCGAGGTGTCGCGGGTCGAGACGTTGTTTGGCGGCTCCGGTACAGATGTCGTGACGCTGGGCAGCGGCGGCAACACGCTGCTGGTCCGGTTGCTGGAGACGCTGACCGGCGGTTCCGGCACCGACGTCGTGACGTTCGGCACCGGCGGCAACGTGATGACGGCGAGCGGTGTCGAAACGATCAAGGGCGGCAGCGGCCTCGACATCGTGACGCTTGGCGACAGTGCCGGCAACACGCTCACAGTGTGGCGGATCGAGACGCTGATCGGCACGTCCGGCACCGACCTGGTGGAACTGGGCAGCGCCGGCAACACGCTGCTGGTGGACGGTGTCGAGACGGTGGTCGGCGGCATCGGCGTCGACTTGGTGGCGTTGGGCAGCGCCGGCAATACGCTGCTGGTGAGTGGTATCGAGACGCTGGTCGGCGGCATTGGCGCCGACGTGGTGACGCTGGACGGTGTGGGCAACACGCTGCTGGTCAGCGGCGTCGAGACGCTGACCGGCGGCGCCGGCACCGACGTGGTGACGCTGGACGGCGCCGGCAGCACCCTGGCGGTGACGCTGCTGGAAACTCTGATCGGCGGCGTCGGCACCGACGTGGTGACCTTCGCCCCGGTCGGCAACCAGGGATCGCTGTTCGTTTCCGGCGTTGAAACCGTCTACACGCCGTTCCAGACGCTGACGCTCAACGGCGTTGACACGCTGATCGTCCTGCCCGCCAGCCCGTCCACCCCGGCGCTGAGCCCGGCCTCGGACGGCGGCGTGCCCGGCGACGGGCTGACGAATGCGGCTCAACCCACCCTGACGGGAACCGCCGAAGCCGGCAGCGTCGTGCATCTGTACGGAAACGGCGTTGAGATCGGGACGGGTACGGCCGATGGCTCCGGCGCCTGGTCCGTGATCCCCGGCACGACGCTTGCCGACGGGGATTGGACTCTGACGGCCAAGGTGGTGCTGTCCGGTGTCGAGAGCGGGGCGTCGGGCTCCCTGCTGGTGACCATCGACACCGGGGCCAACGCTCCAACCAGCCTTGCTTTGACGACGGCGTCGAACAGCGGGTCCACCTCCGACACGCTGACCAGCGTCACAACCCCCGTCATCACCGGGACGGTGGCCGAAGCTGGCGTGATCGTTCTGTACGAGGGCGCGACGGCCCTGGGCACGGTGACCGCGGGTGCGGCGGGTGCCTGGAGCCTCACGGTTGCTTCGCTGAGCGATGGCGCACACACGCTGACCGCCACGGTGACCGACGCGGCGGGCAACACATCGTCCGCCTCGACGGCGCTGACCGTGACCATCGACAGCGGGGCCAACGCTCCGTCTGGCTTGGCGCTCGCCACTGGCTCGAACAGCGGGTCCACCTCCGACACGCTGACCAGCGTGGCGGCTCCCGTCATCACCGGCAGCGTTACCGAAGCTGGCGTCGTGGTGCTGTACGAAGGCACGACGGCCCTGGGCACGGTGACCGCGTCCGCGGCGGGTGCGTGGAGCCTCACGGCGGCCTCGCTGAGCGACGGGGCGCACACGCTGACCGCCACGGTGACCGATGCGGCGGGCAACACCTCCACGGCCTCGACCGCGCTGACCGTGACCATCGACACTGGCGCCAACGCTCCGTCCGGCTTGGCGCTCGCCGCTGGCTCGAGCAGCGGCTCGACCACGGACACGCTGACCAGCGTCACAACTCCCGTCATCACCGGGACGGTGGCCGAAGCTGGCGTGATCGTTCTGTACGAGGGCGCGACGGCCTTGGGCACGGTGACCGCGGGTGCGGCGGGTGCGTGGAGCCTCACGGCGGCTTCGCTGAGCGATGGCGCGCACACGCTGACCGCCACGGTGACCGACGCGGCGGGCAACACCTCGTCCGCCTCGACCGCGCTGACCGTCACCATCGACACCGGGGCCTCTGCCCCGACGGGCATCGCATTGGCGACGGGCTCGAACAGCGGGTCCACGTCCGACACGCTGACCAACGTGGCGGTACCGGTGATCACCGGCAGCGTTACCGAAGCTGGTGTGGTCGTGCTGTACGAAGGCGCGACGGCCTTGGGCACCGTGACCGCGTCCGCGGCGGGTGCGTGGAGCCTCACGGTGGCTTCGCTGAGCGACGGCGCCCACACGCTGACCGCCACGGTGACCGACGGGGCGGGCAACACCTCCACGGCCTCGACCGCGCTGACCGTGACCATCGACACCGGGGCCTCTGCCCCGACGGGCATCGCATTGGCGACGGGGTCGAACAGCGGCTCGACGTCCGACACGCTGACCAACGTGGCGGCCCCGGTGATCACCGGGACGGTGGCCGAAGCTGGTGTGGTCGTGCTGTACGAAGGCGCAACGGCCTTGGGCACGGTGACCGCGGGTGCGGCGGGTGCGTGGAGCCTCACGGCGGCCTCGCTGAGCGACGGGGCGCATACGCTGACCGCCACGGTGACCGATGCGGCGGGCAACACCTCCACGGCCTCGACCGCGCTGACCGTGACCATCGACACCGGGGCCAACGCTCCGTCCGACTTGGCGCTCGCCGCTGGCTCGAACAGTGGCTCGACGGCAGACACTCTGACCAACGTGGCGGCTCCCGTCATCACCGGCAGCGTTGCCGAAGCTGGCGTGATCGTTCTGTACGAGGGCGCGACGGCCCTGGGCACGGTGACCGCGGGTGCGGCGGGTGCGTGGAGCCTCACGGCGGCCTCGCTGAGCGACGGCGCGCACACGCTGACCGCCACGGTGACCGATGCGGCGGGCAACACATCGTCCGCCTCCACCGCGCTGACCGTCACCATCGACACCGGGGCCTCTGCCCCGACGGGCATCGCATTGGCGGCGGCGTCGAACAGCGGGTCCACGTCCGACACGCTGACCAACGTGGCGGTACCGGTGATCACCGGCAGCGTTACCGAAGCTGGCGTGATCGTGCTGTACGAGGGCGCGACGGCCCTGGGCACGGTGACCGCGGGTGCGGCGGGTGCGTGGAGCCTCACGGCGGCCTCGCTGAGCGACGGCGCTCACACGTTGACCGCCACGGTAACCGACGCTGCGGGCAACACCTCGTCCGCCTCGACCGCGCTGACCGTGACCATCGACACCGGGGCCAACGCTCCGTCCGGCTTGGCGCTCGCCGCGGGCTCGAACAGTGGCTCGACGGCAGACACTCTGACCAACGTGGCGGCTCCCGTCATCACCGGCAGCGTTGCCGAAGCTGGCGTTGTGGTGCTGTACGAGGGCACGACGGCCCTGGGCACGGTGACCGCGGGTGCGGCGGGTGCGTGGAGCCTCACGGCGGCCTCGCTGAGCGACGGCGCGCACACGTTGACCGCCACGGTGACCGATGCGGCGGGCAACACATCGTCCGCCTCCACCGCGCTGACCGTGACCATCGACACCGGGGCCAACGCTCCAACCAGCCTTGCATTGGCGACGGCGTCGAACAGCGGGTCCACCTCCGACACGCTGACCAACGTGGCGGCTCCCGTCATCACCGGCAGCGTTGCCGAGGCTGGCGTCGTGGTGCTGTACGAGGGCGCGACGGCCCTGGGCACGGTGACCGCGTCCGCGGCGGGTGCGTGGAGCCTCACGGCGGCCTCGCTGAGCGACGGCGCGCACACGCTGACCGCCACGGTGACCGATGCGGCGGGCAACACCTCGTCCGCCTCGACCGCGCTGACCGTGACCATCGACACCGGGGCCAACGCTCCAACCAGCCTTGCATTGGCGACGGCGTCGAACAGCGGGTCCACCTCCGACACGCTGACCAACGTGGCGGCCCCGGTGATCACCGGCAGCGTTGCCGAAGCTGGCGTGGTCGTGCTGTACGAGGGCGCGATGGCCCTGGGCACGGTGACCGCGGGTGCGGCGGGTGCGTGGAGCCTCACGGCGGCCTCGCTGAGCGACGGCGCGCACACGTTGACCGCCACGGTGACCGACGCGGCGGGCAACACCTCGTCCGCCTCCACCGCGCTGACCGTTACCATCGACACCGGGGCCTCTGCCCCGACGGGCATCGCATTGGCGGCGGCGTCGAACAGCGGATCCACGTCCGACACGCTGACCAACGTGGCGGCTCCCGTCATCACCGGCAGCGTTGCCGAAGCTGGCGTTGTGGTGCTGTACGAGGGCACGACGGCCCTGGGCACGGTGACCGCGGGTGCGGCGGGTGCGTGGAGCCTCACGGCGGCCTCGCTGAGCGACGGCGCGCACACGTTGACCGCCACGGTGACCGATGCGGCGGGCAACACCTCGTCCGCATCCACCGCGCTGACCGTGACCATCGACAGCGGGGCCAACGCTCCGTCCGGCTTGGCGCTCGCCACTGGCTCGAACAGCGGCTCGACGTCCGACACACTGACCAGCGTCACAACCCCGGTCATCACCGGGACGGTGGCTGAGGCTGGTGTGGTCGTGCTGTACGAGGGCGCGACGGCCCTGGGCACGGTGACCGCGGGTGCGGCGGGTGCGTGGAGCCTCACGGCGGCCTCGCTGAGCGACGGGGCGCACACGCTGACCGCCACGGTGACCGATGCGGCGGGCAACACCTCCACGGCCTCGACCGCGCTGACCGTGACCATCGACACTGGCGCCAACGCTCCGTCCGGCTTGGCGCTCGCCGCTGGCTCGAGCAGCGGCTCGACCACGGACACGCTGACCAGCGTCACAACTCCCGTCATCACCGGGACGGTGGCCGAAGCTGGCGTGATCGTTCTGTACGAGGGCGCGACGGCCTTGGGCACGGTGACCGCGGGTGCGGCGGGTGCGTGGAGCCTCACGGCGGCTTCGCTGAGCGATGGCGCGCACACGCTGACCGCCACGGTGACCGACGCGGCGGGCAACACCTCGTCCGCCTCGACCGCGCTGACCGTCACCATCGACACCGGGGCCTCTGCCCCGACGGGCATCGCATTGGCGACGGGCTCGAACAGCGGGTCCACGTCCGACACGCTGACCAACGTGGCGGTACCGGTGATCACCGGCAGCGTTACCGAAGCTGGTGTGGTCGTGCTGTACGAAGGCGCGACGGCCTTGGGCACCGTGACCGCGTCCGCGGCGGGTGCGTGGAGCCTCACGGTGGCTTCGCTGAGCGACGGCGCCCACACGCTGACCGCCACGGTGACCGACGGGGCGGGCAACACCTCCACGGCCTCGACCGCGCTGACCGTGACCATCGACACCGGGGCCTCTGCCCCGACGGGCATCGCATTGGCGACGGGGTCGAACAGCGGCTCGACGTCCGACACGCTGACCAACGTGGCGGCCCCGGTGATCACCGGGACGGTGGCCGAAGCTGGTGTGGTCGTGCTGTACGAAGGCGCAACGGCCTTGGGCACGGTGACCGCGGGTGCGGCGGGTGCGTGGAGCCTCACGGCGGCCTCGCTGAGCGACGGGGCGCATACGCTGACCGCCACGGTGACCGATGCGGCGGGCAACACCTCCACGGCCTCGACCGCGCTGACCGTGACCATCGACAGCGGGGCCAACGCTCCGTCCGGCTTGGCGCTCGCCACTGGCTCGAACAGCGGCTCGACGTCCGACACACTGACCAGCGTCACAACCCCGGTCATCACCGGGACGGTGGCTGAGGCTGGTGTGGTCGTGCTGTACGAGGGCGCGACGGCCCTGGGCACGGTGACCGCGGGTGCGGCGGGTGCGTGGAGCCTCACGGCGGCCTCGCTGAACGACGGCGCGCACACGCTGACCGCCACGGTGACCGATGCGGCGGGCAACACCTCCACGGCCTCGACCGCGCTGACCGTGACCATCGACACCGGGGCCTCTGCCCCGACGGGCATCGCATTGGCGACGGGGTCGAACAGCGGCTCGACGTCCGACACGCTGACCAACGTGGCGGCCCCGGTGATCACCGGGACGGTGGCCGAAGCTGGTGTGGTCGTGCTGTACGAAGGCGCAACGGCCTTGGGCACGGTGACCGCGGGTGCGGCGGGTGCGTGGAGCCTCACGGCGGCCTCGCTGAGCGACGGGGCGCATACGCTGACCGCCACGGTGACCGATGCGGCGGGCAACACCTCCACGGCCTCGACCGCGCTGACCGTGACCATCGACACCGGGGCCAACGCTCCGTCCGACTTGGCGCTCGCCGCTGGCTCGAACAGTGGCTCGACGGCAGACACTCTGACCAACGTGGCGGCTCCCGTCATCACCGGCAGCGTTGCCGAGGCTGGCGTCGTGGTGCTGTACGAGGGCGCGACGGCCCTGGGCACGGTGACCGCGTCCGCGGCGGGTGCGTGGAGCCTCACGGCGGCCTCGCTGAGCGACGGCGCGCACACGCTGACCGCCACGGTGACCGATGCGGCGGGCAACACCTCGTCCGCCTCGACCGCGCTGACCGTGACCATCGACACCGGGGCCAACGCTCCAACCAGCCTTGCATTGGCGACGGCGTCGAACAGCGGGTCCACGTCCGACACGCTGACCAGCGTCACAACTCCCGTCATCACCGGGACGGTGGCCGAAGCTGGCGTGATCGTGCTGTACGAAGGCGCGACGGCCTTGGGCACCGTGACCGCGTCCGCGGCGGGTGCGTGGAGCCTCACGGTGGCTTCGCTGAGCGACGGCGCCCACACGCTGACCGCCACGGTGACCGACGGGGCGGGCAACACCTCCACGGCCTCGACCGCGCTGACCGTGACCATCGACACCGGGGCCTCTGCCCCGACGGGCATCGCATTGGCGACGGGGTCGAACAGCGGCTCGACGTCCGACACGCTGACCAACGTGGCGGCCCCGGTGATCACCGGGACGGTGGCCGAAGCTGGTGTGGTCGTGCTGTACGAAGGCGCAACGGCCTTGGGCACGGTGACCGCGGGTGCGGCGGGTGCGTGGAGCCTCACGGCGGCCTCGCTGAGCGACGGCGCGCACACGTTGACCGCCACGGTGACCGATGCGGCGGGCAACACATCGTCCGCCTCCACCGCGCTGACCGTGACCATCGACACCGGGGCCAACGCTCCAACCAGCCTTGCATTGGCGACGGCGTCGAACAGCGGGTCCACCTCCGACACGCTGACCAACGTGGCGGCTCCCGTCATCACCGGCAGCGTTGCCGAGGCTGGCGTCGTGGTGCTGTACGAGGGCGCGACGGCCCTGGGCACGGTGACCGCGTCCGCGGCGGGTGCGTGGAGCCTCACGGCGGCCTCGCTGAGCGACGGCGCGCACACGCTGACCGCCACGGTGACCGATGCGGCGGGCAACACCTCGTCCGCCTCGACCGCGCTGACCGTGACCATCGACACCGGGGCCAACGCTCCAACCAGCCTTGCATTGGCGACGGCGTCGAACAGCGGGTCCACCTCCGACACGCTGACCAACGTGGCGGCCCCGGTGATCACCGGCAGCGTTGCCGAAGCTGGCGTGGTCGTGCTGTACGAGGGCGCGATGGCCCTGGGCACGGTGACCGCGGGTGCGGCGGGTGCGTGGAGCCTCACGGCGGCCTCGCTGAGCGACGGCGCGCACACGTTGACCGCCACGGTGACCGACGCGGCGGGCAACACCTCGTCCGCCTCCACCGCGCTGACCGTTACCATCGACACCGGGGCCTCTGCCCCGACGGGCATCGCATTGGCGGCGGCGTCGAACAGCGGATCCACGTCCGACACGCTGACCAACGTGGCGGCTCCCGTCATCACCGGCAGCGTTGCCGAAGCTGGCGTTGTGGTGCTGTACGAGGGCACGACGGCCCTGGGCACGGTGACCGCGGGTGCGGCGGGTGCGTGGAGCCTCACGGCGGCCTCGCTGAGCGACGGCGCGCACACGTTGACCGCCACGGTGACCGATGCGGCGGGCAACACCTCGTCCGCATCCACCGCGCTGACCGTGACCATCGACAGCGGGGCCAACGCTCCGTCCGGCTTGGCGCTCGCCACTGGCTCGAACAGCGGCTCGACGTCCGACACACTGACCAGCGTCACAACCCCGGTCATCACCGGGACGGTGGCTGAGGCTGGTGTGGTCGTGCTGTACGAGGGCGCGACGGCCCTGGGCACGGTGACCGCGGGTGCGGCGGGTGCGTGGAGCCTCACGGCGGCCTCGCTGAACGACGGCGCGCACACGTTGACCGCCACGGTGACCGATGCGGCGGGCAACACCTCGTCCGCCTCGACCGCACTGACCGTGACCATCGACACTGGCGCCAACGCTCCGTCCGACTTGGCGCTCGCCGCTGGCTCGAACAGTGGCTCGACGGCAGACACTCTGACCAACGTGGCGGCTCCCGTCATCACCGGCAGCGTTGCCGAAGCTGGCGTTGTGGTGCTGTACGAGGGCACGACGGCCCTGGGCACGGTGACCGCGGGTGCGGCGGGTGCGTGGAGCCTCACGGCGGCCTCGCTGAGCGACGGCGCGCACACGCTGACCGCCACGGTGACCGATGCGGCGGGCAACACATCGTCCGCCTCCACCGCGCTGACCGTCACCATCGACACCGGGGCCTCTGCCCCGACGGGCATCGCATTGGCGGCGGCGTCGAACAGCGGGTCCACGTCCGACACGCTGACCAACGTGGCGGTACCGGTGATCACCGGCAGCGTTACCGAAGCTGGCGTGATCGTGCTGTACGAGGGCGCGACGGCCCTGGGCACGGTGACCGCGGGTGCGGCGGGTGCGTGGAGCCTCACGGCGGCCTCGCTGAGCGACGGCGCTCACACGTTGACCGCCACGGTAACCGACGCTGCGGGCAACACCTCGTCCGCCTCGACCGCGCTGACCGTGACCATCGACACCGGGGCCAACGCTCCGTCCGGCTTGGCGCTCGCCGCGGGCTCGAACAGTGGCTCGACGGCAGACACTCTGACCAACGTGGCGGCTCCCGTCATCACCGGCAGCGTTGCCGAAGCTGGCGTTGTGGTGCTGTACGAGGGCACGACGGCCCTGGGCACGGTGACCGCGGGTGCGGCGGGTGCGTGGAGCCTCACGGCGGCCTCGCTGAGCGACGGCGCGCACACGTTGACCGCCACGGTGACCGATGCGGCGGGCAACACATCGTCCGCCTCCACCGCGCTGACCGTGACCATCGACACCGGGGCCAACGCTCCAACCAGCCTTGCATTGGCGACGGCGTCGAACAGCGGGTCCACCTCCGACACGCTGACCAACGTGGCGGCTCCCGTCATCACCGGCAGCGTTGCCGAGGCTGGCGTCGTGGTGCTGTACGAGGGCGCGACGGCCCTGGGCACGGTGACCGCGTCCGCGGCGGGTGCGTGGAGCCTCACGGCGGCCTCGCTGAGCGACGGCGCTCACACGCTGACCGCCACGGTGACCGACGCGGCGGGCAACACCTCATCCGCCTCCACCGCGCTGACCGTCACCATCGACACCGGGACACCGTCTGTTGCCATTGCGCTGAGCAAGACGACGATCGGGCCGGGGGAGACGGCAACCGTCACCTTCACCTTCAGCGAGGCGCCGGTTGGCTTCTCCCTCTCGGCCGTTGGCGCCCAGAACGGAACGCTGTCGGATCTGGCGGTCATGCCCGGAAGCGACGGGCTGGTCTATACGGCCATCCTGACCCCAAGCGTGGAAACGGTTGCTTCCGACAGCCGGATCACCGTGGCAACGGGGTGGAGTGACACCGCCGGAAACAGCCCGGTGGGCAGCGTGACCTCGGTCGGCTACGCCATCGACACCCGGAGTCCGTCCGGCAACAGCACCCCCGTGATCGGCGGCGCGGTGGCCGGGCAAGCGACCAACGATATCGTCAGCCGCCTGCCCTTCGCCACCATGACCGTTGCCGACAACGAGGCCGGCCAAGCCCAGACGGTCGTGGTGACGGTCCGCGGTTCGGGCGGCACGGTCGGCGACGCCACCGGCGCCTTCACCGCCGCCAGCCTCTCCGCCAGCGGCTTTGCCAAGGCGGCCGCCGGCACCTACACCCTGACCGCCGGCTCCGCGGCGGCGGCCCAGGCCGCCCTGCGGCTGCTCGACTTCCAGCCGGTGGCCAACCGGGCGGCTCCCAGCTCCCAGGAGACCACGGCCTTCACCGTGACGGTCACCGATGCGGACGGCGCTTCGGCGACGAACAGCACGACCAGCGTCAACGTTCTGTCGGTCAACGACGCCCCGGTGCTGGCCCAGGCGCTCGGCACCCGCAACGTGGACCAGGGGCAGGCCTTTTCCTTCACCGTTCCGGCGGGAGCCTTCACCGACGCCGACACCGGCGACAGCCTGACCTTCAGCGCGACCAGCGGCGACGGTTCGGCGCTGCCCGCTTGGCTCAGCTTCGACGCGGCCACCGGGCGCCTGTCCGGCACGCCGGGCAACGCCGATGTCGGCACCCGGACGGTGCGCGTCACCGCGACCGATTCCTCCGGCGCGACGGTTTCGGACCTGCTGACCATTCAGGTCGCCAACGTCAACGACGCGCCGGTCGCGGCGAACGATGCGGGCGACACCGACCGGCTCACCCCGGTCACGGTGGTTGCGGCGAGCGGCGTGCTCGCCAACGATACGGACCCCGACGTCGGCGACCGTCTGGCCGTCAGCGCGGTTAACGGTGACGCCGCCAACGTCGGCCGGGCGATCACCCTGGCCGGCGGCGGCCGGCTGACCCTGAACGCCGACGGCGGCTACAGCTTCGACCCGGCGGGCGGCTACGGCACGCTGCTGTTCGGCCAGACCCGGCAGGAGACGGTCAGCTACACCGTCACCGACCAGTCCGGCGCGACCTCCACCGCGACGCTGACCATCACCGTGCGAGGGGTCAACACCGCCCCGGCGGTGCAGGAGGCCAAGCACGTCGCCATCGACCAGAATTCCAGCCGCGTCGGCCTGTCGATCGACAAGCCGGTCGACCCGGAGGGCGATCCGCTGACCATCACGGTCACCGGTCTGCCGACGGTCGGGACGCTCCAGCGCTACGACGGCACGGCGCTCGCCGTCGGCGACACGCTGACGCCCGACCAGCTCGCCGCGGTGATCTACACGCCGCCCTTCGGCGCCACCGGGGCCGCCGGGTCCTTCAGCTACGCCGTGTCCGACGGGACCAATCTGGTCGGCCGGGCGGTGACGATCAGCCTGACGCCGGTGCAATGGCTGAGCCTCACCCCGTCCAGCCTGTCGATCGCGGAGGGCAACGGCGGCTCCACCGGCCTGACCTACACGATCACCCGGCGCGGCGACACTTCGGGCGCCACCACGGTCAAATGGCAGGTCGACACGACCGGCTTGAGCGGCAGCCTCGCCGACGCGGCCGACTTCGGCGGCACGCTGCCCAGCGGCACCGTCACCTTCGCCGCCGGCGAGACCAGCAAGACCATCACCGTTCCGATCAGCGGCGACCGGCAGGTGGAGGGCAACGAGCAGTTCCGGGTGCTGCTCTTCTCCCCCTCGACCACGGTGGCCGACGCCAAGATCACGGTGGAGAACGCGACGGCGATCGGCACCATCCTCAACGACGACCAGGCCGCCACAGTCGCCGCGGTGACCGGCCCGGCCGCCGGCCGCTATCTGGCGGCGCGCGGCGATACGCTGGACTTCACCGTCGCCTTCAGCGACGCGGTCAGCGTCTCCGGCACCGGGGCGCCGCGGCTGGCCCTGACCATCGGGACCCAGACCCGCTACGCCACCTTCCTCCGCGTGGACTCCGGCAAGCTGGTGTTCCGCTACGCCGTCGGCGCGGACGACTTGGACAGCGACGGCATCGTGGTCGCCGGGACCATCGACCTGAACGGCGCGCAGATCCGCGACAGCGCCGGCAACGCCGTGACCAGCCTCGGTTTCGGCAGCGCGGCGCCGGCCACCGGCCATGTGCTGGTCAATGTCCGTGGCGGCCACGCCATCGACGGCTACATCGCCGGCGCCACGGTGTTCGCCGACGCCAACGCCAATGGCCAGCTCGACGCCGGCGAGGCGTTCGGGACCACGAACGCGGTGGGGAGCTGGTCGATCCCCGGCGGGTCCGGCCCCATCGTCATGATCGGCGGCACCGACATCTCGACCAACCTGTCCTTCACCGGCGTCTACGAGGCGCCGGGCTCGGCGTCCGTCATCACGCCGCTGACCACCATCATCATGGGCATGGCGGGGCTCGCCGGAACGGACAGCGAGATCGCCGCGGCGGCGACCGAGTTGAAGAGCAAGCTCGGCCTCGACGCCGGCCTCGACCTGCTCAGCTACGACCCCATCGTCGCGGTGACCACGGCCGGGGCGGACGCTGCGGCCATCGCGGCGGCGCTGAAGACCCAGGCCGCCGCCGCCAGCATCGCCAACGTGATCGTCCAGGGCAGCGCCGTGCTCGCCGGGGTGGTGATCGGCACGCCGCGGGCCAGCGGCGTGATCGGGCGGGCGCTGGTGGGTGCCATCGCCGACGCGATCAAGGCCGTCCCGGCCGGCGGCACGATCGACCTCGCCGACCCGGCGGTCCTGGCCGCCATCCTGGCCGTCGCCGGGGCGCGGATCGGGGCCGTGGACAGCGCGAAGCTGGCCGCGGTGACGAACGGGGCGGCCAACGTCATCGCCGCGTCGAACGGCGCGGTGATCACCGCCGGCACGACCAACAGCGGCGGCATCGACGGGCTGACCCAGATGGCCCAGGCCCAGGTGGTGGCGCAGGGCACGGCGGCGGACGAGCTGCGCAGCGGCACCGCCGCGGGCGACGTGTCGGGTGCCGTCACCGCCTTCACCGGCACCAACCTCCAGCAGCAGATCAGCGTGGCCCAGGTGGCCGTGGTCGTCCCGTCGCGCCTCGCCATCGCGGCGACCGACGCCGACAGGCGCGAAGGTGACAGCGGCACGACCGCCTTCACCTTCACCGTCACCCGCGCCGGCAACACGAGCGGCGCCCTGACGGTGGATTGGGCGGTCGCGGCCGGCGCCGGGTCGGCGGGCGCCACGCTCGACGCCGCCGACTTCGGCGGGACCCTGCCGTCGGGCAGCGTCTCCTTCGCCGACGGGGAGGCGACCAAGACCATCACCATCCTGGTGTCGGGCGACACGGACATCGAGCCGGACGAGACCTTCACCGTCACCCTGTCCAACCCGTCGGTCGCGGCGACGGCGATCGAGACGGCGTCGGCGTCGGGGACCATCCGCAACGAGGACCCGATCGACCCGAAGCTGACCCTGCCCACCTCCCCGACGGTGGTGGCGGGAACGGCCGCGGCGATCGCCGGGCTGTCGGTGATGGACGGCGACAGCGCCACGGTGACGGTGACCCTGACGCCCGGCCACGGCAGCCTCGGCCTTGCCGGCCCCGCCGCGGTCAGCACGGCCGGCGACGGCACCGTGACGGTCAGCGGCAGCGTGGCCGACGTCAACACGACGCTCGCCTCGCTGGTCTTCACCGGCTCCGGCGGGCAGACGGCGGGCAGCATCGCGGTGACGGTTGCCGACGGCGATCCCGCGACGCCGGACGCCTCGGGCACGCTGGCCATCGCCATCCAGTCGCCGCCGGCCAACGTGCTGCCGAGCAGCCCGACCCTGGTCGCCGGCCGGTCGACCGAGGTGCTGGGGCTGGAGATCACGGACATCGACGGCGGCACCATGACCGTCGTGCTGACGCCGACCAACGGCACCCTCACCCTGCCGCTCCAGGGCGCGGCCACGGCGAGCGACCTCGGCAACGGCAAGATCCGGCTCACCGGCTCGCTGGAGGACGTGAACCGCACCCTGCAGCAGCTTGAATTCACCGCGTCGCGCAACGTCACCAGCGCGTCGATCCGCTTCGAATCGTCCGACGACCAGCCGCTGACCCCCGACGCCGACAGCCTGCTGGTCATCGGCGTGCTGTCCTCGCCGGAGCACAGCGCGCCCGCCACCCTGTCGGTGGTCTCCGGCGTGGCGACGGCGGTGACCGGCCTGTCGGTCAGCGATTACGACAGCCCGAACCTTCAGGTCACGCTGACCCCGACCAACGGCGCGCTGGCTCTGACGGCGCAGGGCGGGGTGACCCTGACCCAGCCCTCCGCCGGGGTCTGGCGCCTGCTCGGCACGCAGGCCGACATCACGGCCACGCTGGCCACCCTGACCTTCACCGGAACGGCGGGCCAGACCTCCGGCACGATCCGGGTGACGACCAGCGACCTCGGCACGCTGACGACCGACGCCGAGGCGACCATCGCGGTGACCATCGCCGATCCGGCGACCCTGGCCGCCCCGACGCTGACCCTGCCGCAGCCGATCACCCTCGACCAGGGCCTCGCCACGGCGCTGACGGGCATCCAGGTCACCGATCCGGACAGCCCGGCGGTCACGGTGACCCTGACCCCGTCCCAGGCGACCCTGGGGGCCACGGCGGCGGGACAGGCCAATGTGGCGACGGCGGGGGACGGAACGCTGACGATCAGCGGGTCGGTCGCCGACGTGAACGCGACCCTCGCCGCCCTGCGGATCACCGGCGGCGCCGCCGCCACGGCGACCGTCGCGGTGACCGTGAGCGACGGCGTGACCACGCCAGCGACGGGAACGCTGACGCTGCCGATGGTGGACGTCACCCCGCCGGGCCGCCCGGCGATCACCACGGTGAGCGCGGACTCCGCCGGCACGCTGCCGGTGACGGTCACCAGCACCAACCGCAACCGGCTGTTCGTGCGCGGCACGGCGGAAGCCGACAGCCGGGTCGTCCTGTCTGACGGAGGGACGGAGCTGGCGACGGTCACCGCCGACGGGCAGGGCGCCTGGGTCGCCGATCTCAGCGCGACGCCGCTGGCGGACGGCACGCACGCCTTCACCGCGCGGGCAACCGACGCGGCGGGCAACAGCGGTCCGGCGTCCGGCGCCCTGTCGGTGGTCATCGACACCATCGCCCCGACGGCGCCGTCGGTGGCCTTCAGCGACGCCTCCATCGACCAGGCCAAGCAGAGCAGCGTCGGCTTCCTCCTCTCCGGCGGCGAGACCGGGGCGACCTACCGCTGGACGCTGTCCTCCTCGGGCGGCGGCGGGCCGCTGACCGGGACCGGAACGCTCACCGGGGCGGGCGGTGCGGTGGGCGGGATCGACGTGTCCGGCCTGCTCGACGGCACGCTGTCCCTGTCGGTCACGCTGACCGACGCGGCGGGCAACGTCTCGGCGGCCGGGACGGCGACCGCGGCGAAGGCGGCGGGAGCGGTGGTGGACGGCACGCAGGTCCAGACGCTCGCGTCGCAGTCCGACGGACGGGCCTTCAGCACCGTGGTGGTCCAGGCGCCCGCCGTCGGCCGCGTGGAGGATCCCGGCAGTCCGAACGCCGGGTTGGCCGACGTGGCGCTGGTCCGCGAGACGGTGACCGATTCCACCACCGGACAGCCGGCGCTGGTGACCACGCTGCAGGTCGGCCTGCCGACCGGCGTCGGCGTTACGGCGAGCGGCCCGGCGGCCCGCGAGGGCGCGACCCTGGCGCAGGCCGACCTGATCCAGGCGATCGAGGCGCGCACGACGGCGGGGTCGGTCTCGCGGTCCGACCTGTCCAGCGGCGGCGCCCGCTATCTGAGCATGCTGTCGCAGCAGACGTCCCTGCTGCTGCGCACGCTCGCCTTCACCGCGCCCGGCGTGCCGGGGGCGGCGGTCCGGGTCACCGGCGCCGCGTCGGGCTCCACCATGCCGACGGCCCTGGTCATCGACACGACCGGGGCCGCGGGACCGCTGACCATCCAGCTCGACACCGTGTCGTTCGCCGCGGTCATCGGTTCGGCGACGCTGACCGGTGGCGAGGGCAACCAGGTGGTGTACGGCGATGCCAGCAGCCAGTCGATCATCCTCGGCCCCGGCGACGATCTCCTGTCGGGCGGCGGCGGCAACGACACGGTGGCCAGCACGCTCGGCAACGACACGCTCTATGGCGACGACGGCGACGACCTGATGCATGGGGGCGACGGCGACGACCTGATGGATGGCGGCGCCGACAACGACACGATGGGCGGTGGGGCCGGCAACGACACGATGGGCGGCGGAGCCGGCAACGACATCCTGATCGGTGAAGGCGGCAACGACGCTCTGTTCGGCGGCACCGGCAACGACACCCTCTTCGGCGGCGACGGCAACGACACGCTGTTCGGCGAGGGCGGCGACGACATCCTGTCGCTGGGAACGGGCAACGACCTCGCCGACGGCGGGGCGGGCAATGACACGCTGTTCGGCGAGGATGGCAACGACACGCTGTTCGGCGGGGCCGGCGACGACATCCTGTCGCTGGGGATGGGCAACGACCTCGCCGATGGCGGGGCGGGCAACGACACGCTGTTCGGCGAGGACGGCAACGACACGTTGTTCGGCGGGGCCGGCGACGATGTGCTGGTCGGCGGGGCGGGGGACGACCTCCTGTTCCTCGACCAGGGGGCCGACACGGTGTGGGGTGGTGCCGGGGCGGACATCTTCGCCCTCGGCGGGGCGTCCGGCGGGTCGATGGTGATGGATTTCACCGCGGGCACCGACCGGCTGGCGCTGTTCGACCCCTCGCTCGACCTCAAGAGCGTGATCGCGTCGGCGAGGGTCGTGAACGGCAACACCGTGCTCGATCTGCGGCCGGGGGTGAGCGTCACCATCGTCGGGCAGACCGGTGACGCCGCCCGCTGGTTCACCTGACGGGGAGGGGGCGGCCGCAAGCGCCCCCCTCCTTCCGCGCTGTTGGCCGCGGAAAGGGCGGTGCTATCGTCGGGTATGGCTGCGCGCGTGCTGAGGCTTTTTCCGGGACCGCCCGAAGAGGTGGCGCTGGCCGGGCTCTATGTGGCCGATGCGTTGCACACCCTGGGCAGCGCAGCGGCTCCGTTCGTCTATGCGAGCTTCGTCGGCAGCCTCGACGGGCGCATCGCGTTGCCGGACGCCGTCACCGGAGCAAGCCACCTTCCCGCCGAGATCACCAGCGAGAACGATTTCCGCCTGTTCCTTGAACTGCAGGCCCAGGCCGATTGCCTCGTCACGCATGGCGGCTATCTGCGCGACCTCGCGGCCGGCCGGCTGGACGACGTGTTGCAGATCGGGACGCGCGCCATGGACCGCGACCTCGCGCAATGGCGGCGGGAGAACGGCCTGCTCCCTCAGCCCGCCGTCGTGATCGCCAGCGCCAGTCTGGATTTCCCGATTCCGGAGTCGGTGATCCGGGAAAGGCAGCGCGTTCTGGTCGCGACGGGCCGGCAGGCCCCGCGAGAGCGGGTGGACGCGCTGCGCGCGCATGGCTATCCGGTGATCGTCGCCGGGGAGGGGGCGTCGGTGGAGGGTGCGCCTCTGATCCGTGAACTCGGCGCGCTCGGCTTTCGCAGCGTGTATCTGCTGACCGGCCCCCGCATGCTGTCGACGATGCTGCGGGATGGGATGCTGTCGCGGCTTTACCTCACCATCGCGCACCGTGTGGTGGGTGGCGAGGGCTTTCACACCATGGCGACGGGGCCACGGTTGGAGGGAGCCGGCCGCCTGAGCCTGTCCTCGCTGTATTACGACAACGCGGCGCCGGATGGGGCGGGCCAATGGTTCGCCCGGTTCGAGCCGTTGCGCCCGGCGTGAGTGCGGTGACCCGGTTCAGGGCCGTTTTCGATTGGCGGCCCTGTCGGAACAGGCCAGCGGGCAGCGGAGACAGGGCTGGCCGCTGCCCGCGGGAAGGTCGGTGGTGGGCACGATGAGGCACACGGCTTCGCCGCTGCCACGCCATCAAAGCTGCGCGCAGGCGTAGGCGTTGATTTCGGTGCCGACGGCGATCACACGGATTTTCGGTTTGCGCCAGGTCTTCATGATGCGCTCCCTTGGGTCTTGGATGGGTGGAAAGGACCATCTGCGGTTTCGGTCCTCTTGAGGAAGCCTACCGGTCCAATCCTGGTGCGGCCATCCTGCGAAGGGATAGCGGCATGGAAAATTGGGGTGGATTTCTTTGTGGTGAAAGAACGCCGAATTGATTCATCTCTGGTTTTGTACAGCCGGTCTTTCCCGCGGCAGTCTCCAAATGCGTGCTTGAGACCGAATGCTTGATCGTCCCACGATGACGACGCGCTTCTTCGAACAGACAAGCATGGACCCGACCCGATGACGAGGAATGGTGTTCCGATCGCCTTGATCGCGCTTCTGATCGGTTGCGGCACGGCGCAGGCCGAGGACGGCTACCCCACCTACGCCCGCGTCGACTACGTCCTCGGCTGCATGGTCTCCAACGGACAGGGGCCGGACGTCGTTCGCAAATGCTCCTGCAGCATCGACGAGATCGCCGCGCATTTTCCCTACGACAGCTATGTGGCGGTGGAGACCGCGCGGGGCATGCAGGAGGCACCCGGCGAGCGCGCGGCGCTCATGCGCGACGTCGGGTGGATCAAGGATCTGCTGAACGAGTTCCGGCAGGCCCAGGTCGCCGCCGACCTGAAATGCTTCTGACGGTCCGGCGGCGCCGTCCCCTCACGAACCGGAGTTGGCGCGGATCGGCCAGCTCTCCTGGAAAACCCGCCCGTTCGAATCCTCGGCGGTGACCTCCAGCGTTCCCTGCTCCTCCGGCACCAGGGAGAAGTGGATGCTGGGGTCCTCGCTCATCGAAATGTCCGATTGCACGTCGAGCACCGGCGCTCCGTTGTATCGGATGGCGACGGTCTTCACGTAGTGGGCCGGGATGAAGTAGTAGTTGAGCTGGTCGTACTGCATGCCGGTGTAGTTGGGGTGGCTGATCAGCAACTGCGCGGTCAGCGGCTTTCCGGCGACGATGCTGTCGGGCAGGTTCAGCTTCATCTTGCCCATGCGGGCGACGGCGAGCTGGGCGTTCTTCAGGGCCGGGGCGGAACACCCGCCGGACGCCTTGACGAACTGCGCGGTCCGCAGCAGCCGTCCGTCGCCGGTTTCCGCGACGGCGGTGATGTTGGTGTAGGCGTTGACCCGCAATCGGGTGTCGATCGTCTGCGGGCTGTCGCCGCCGGGGAACCGGAAGGTCACGGCCATCGGCACCGGATTTTCATCCACGATGAGGTGGACCGCGGTTATCCGGACGCCGCTTCCCGGGGCCGTCACGATCCGGATGGGCACGACCGCCGCGTCGTTGGCGCGTTTCGGGGCCTCCAGGCTGAGGAGCGCCCCGGCATCCTCGACCGTACGGCCCGAGAAATACATGTCGCGCAGCATGTCCCAGCGCTCCTCCTGCGGCGAGGCCGCCAGAGCGCCCGCGCCGCTCAGGCACAGCCACGCCGCTCCCGCCAGCGCAGTGCCCGACAGCGTGAAGATGGTCCGGTGCGGTGTGGTCATGGTGTCATTCCCATTCCAGTTCGGCGAAGGCCGCCGTCACGTTGCGCGGGTTGTAGGACTCGAACAGGCGCCAGCGCGGCGCCTCGTCGGCGGCGACCGTCTCGACCGCCTGCTGAATCGTGCCGTGGGCCGCCTGGACCTTGCGGACGCCCTCGACCACCCGGCCCAGGTAGCGGCGCAGATCCCCCGCGGCATCCGGCCAGGGGGCCGAAGGCGGGCCGTGTCCGGGAACGACGCGCGCCGCCGGTTCCGTGGCCAGGGCGTCGAGAACGCGGAGCCAGCCGAGGACGGAACCGTCGATGGCCGGCGCCCGCTCCATGAACAACAGGTCCCCGGCCCACAGCGTCGCGGTTCGCCGATCGATCACCGTCAGGTCGTTGT